>DYKK01000343.1 GCA_020722625.1 Anaeromyxobacter dehalogenans | reverse complement strand
CCTGTCCGCCCCGGAGTCCATCGAGTCGGACCGCCCGCCCACCTCGGAGGCCCCCTCGCGGCCCGAGGCGGCCGTTTCGGAGCCCGCCGCGGAGGCGAAGGGCCGCGAGCCGGCGCCGGTCCCCCCCGCCGCGAAACCCGCTCCAAAGGCCGCCCGCGCCGAGGCGAAGGGCCGACCGAAGCGGTTCCGCATCGTCCGGTTGGCCCGGGGAGGCGGACAGCGCGCCGAGTACGACGTCCCGGACCGCGGGCTCGTCGTGGGACGGATCAAGGCGGACCTGACGTTTCCAGACGATGAGGCGGTCTCGCCGCGCCATGCGACGATCAAGCCCGCGGGCGACCACCTCGAGATCGAGGACGCAGGAAGCCTGAACGGCCTGTTCGTGCGGGTGAAGGGCGAGCACCGCCTGGCCGAGGGAGACACCTTCCTGTGCGGGGACCAGGTCTTCCGCGTGTCCCTCCGGCCGGGGCGCTTCCACGCGATGGACTGGGGGCTGTACGCGGCCCCCCAGGAGCCCCGGGTCGTGGCCACGCTGACCCACATCCTCCCGGACGGCGTGGACGGGGCCGTGCACGCGGTGCGCGCCCTGCCCTTCGTCATCGGCCGCGAGGAGGGCAGCCTCCTCTTCGGCACGGACCGTTTCATGTCCCGCAAGCACGCGGCGATCCAGCAGTCCGGTTCGGGGCTGGTCCTCGTGGACCTCAGGAGCCGGAACGGGACCTACCTGTGCCGGCGCGGCCAGATCTCGCTGGGCGAGGGGGACCTCTTCATGGTCGGCCGGCAGATCCTGCGCATCGAGACGGTGGCCCAGTGACGCCGGTAACCCCTCCGAAGGACTTCAGTCCCGCGCGCACCCCGTTCGACGCCCTGACCGTGGTCGTGCCCGCGTACAACGAGACGCCCCGCATCCGGGAGACCCTCCGGCGGATCGCCGAGTACTGTCGGACCCACGTCCGGGACTGGGAGGTGATCGTCGTGGACGACGGATCGGCGGACGGGACCGCCGAGGCCGCGACCGCCGCCCTGGACGGGGAACCCCGCCTGCGCGTGCTCCGGCACCCGCGCAACCTGGGCAAGGGGCAGGCCATCCGCACGGGGGCCCTGGCCGCGAGGCATCCGTATGTCCTGTTTTCGGACGCGGACCTCTCGACGCCCATCGAGGAACTCGCGGTCCTCGCCCCGCACGCGTCGTCCCGCGCGGTGGTCGTCGCGTCGCGAGGCCTGCCGGACTCGTCCCTGGAGGTCCGGCAACCCCTGTACCGCGAGACGATGGGACGCATCTTCAACCGGGTCGTGAGATTCCTCCTCGTCCCGGGGATCTCGGACACCCAGTGCGGATTCAAGCTCTTCGGGGACGAGGTGGCGCGAGCGGTGTTTCCGGGGCTGGAAACCGGGCGGTTCGCCTTCGATGTCGAGGTCCTGGCCAGGGCCCGCCTGCTCGGGTTCGACGTGGTCGAGGTCCCGGTCCGGTGGCGAAACGACTCGCGCTCGCGGGTGCATCCCGTGCGGGACTCGGCCGCGATGCTGCGCGACGTCTTCCGGATCTGGTGGCGGCTGAAGGTCCGGCGGTCCCACGCACCGTCCGCCGGCGGGTGAGCGAATCAACTTTTACAAGGAACAATCAGTGACACAACGAATATTGATTTCCACGGACCCATACGAGGCGCGCGCCGTCCTGATGGAGGGCGACCGCCTCGTCAACATCGAGGTCGAAAGCGCGTCGGCCGAGAAGCGAAAGGGACACATCTATCGGGGCCGGGTGACCGCGGTCGAGCCGAGCCTGGAGGCCGCCTTCGTGGAGTACGTCCCCCGGTCCGGGTCGCACCGCGGCGCGTCCAAGGACGGGTTCTTGCCCTTCGACGAGGTCGCGCCGCGCAGCCTGACGGAACTGACCGGGCACGGCCGAGCCCGCACCCGGTCGGGCCTGCGGGTCGGGGACGCCGTGCTCGTGCAGGTCTCCAAGGAGGAGGTGGGCCGCAAGGGGGCCACCCTGACGATGTACGTGTCGCTCCCGGGGAGATACGTCGTCCTGATGCCGTTCTCCGACCGGACGGGGGTGTCGCGGAAACTCGACGGCGACGAGCGGGACCGCCTGCGCCGGATCATGCGCCAGATCCGTATCCCGGAAGGGTACGGCGTGATCATGCGGACCTCGGGCGAGATGACGGAAAGCCCCGAGGAGGTGCAGGCCGACCTCGATTACCTCGTCCACACGTGGGAGGGCGTCGTCCGCCGCTTCCACGAGATGAACGAACCCGGCGAGGTTTATTCCGAGGCGGGCCTGGCCATCCGCTTCGTCCGCGACTACCTGGGCCCGGACGTGACCGAGGTCCTGGTGGAGGACCCGGGGACCCACCAGGAACTCGCGCGGTACCTGGAGGCGTGGATGCCCCACCGCCAGGGGATCCTGAAGCGCTACGACAGCGAGATCCCCCTGTTCATGCGGTACGGGGTGGAGCGTCAGATCGAGGCCCTGATGGGTCGCCGGGTGACCCTGCCGTCCGGCGGGAGCATCGTGGTCGGAGAGACCGAGGCCCTCGTGGCCATTGACGTGAACTCGGGGCGGCTGAAGCAGCGCGACGCGGAGGGCACCGCGCTCGCGACGAACCTGGAGGCCGCCCGCGAAATCGCCCGTCAGGTGGTCCTGCGCGACCTGGGCGGGATCATCGTCGTGGACTTCATTGACATGGAATCCGAGGCGCACCGCCGGCGCGTCGAGGACGAACTGAAGGCCGCCATGGCGCGCGACAAGGCCCGCCTGTCCTTCGGCCGCATCACGGACTTCGGGCTGCTCGCGTTCTCGCGCCAGCGCATCCGGCAGGCCATGGATTCCGGGGTCACCCTCCCCTGCCCTACCTGCTCGGGGACCGGGCGGCTCCGCTCCCCGTCGTCGCTCGCCATGACCGCGCTGCGCCGCGTCCGGGAGCGCCTGGCGACGTTGAAGCAGAAGGCCGCGTACGTCGAGGTCGTGGTCCCCGTGGTGGTCGCGAACTTCCTGAACAACCGCAAGCGCGAGGACCTGACGGCCCTGGAGAGGCGGTACGGGGTCCTGGTGGACGTCACGGGGGACCCGGCCGCGTCTCCACACGACATCCGCGTGGACGTCCTGCCGGAGGTCCCCCCGGACCGGACGTTCCTGCGGACGACCGAGGAGCCGCCGCCGGCCGCCGAGGAGCCGGTCCCAAGGCCCGAGGAGGTCGCGGAGGACAAGGCCGCGGCCGGGGCGGGCCGGGAACGGTCGGTCCTGAAGGGGCTGCTGAAGGTCGTGTTCGGGTTGAAGGACGAGGAACCCTCCGGGCCGCCCCCGCCGCCGGTGCCCGAGCCGGCGCGGCACGAGGTTTCGAAGGCGCCGGCGGCCGCGACCC
>DYKK01000342.1 GCA_020722625.1 Anaeromyxobacter dehalogenans | reverse complement strand
AATCGTACCGTGTCCTACCTGTTCGCCCCGGAGTCGGCGCGGGACATCGAACCGATTGTTGCCCTGCCGGCCGCACCGTTCGCCCCGGAGACGCGGGCGACTACCGGTCGCCGAGCGGACGGGTCCTTGTTCCAGGTCGAGCTGAGGATGTCCCGCCTCTTGTGGCAGGGCTCGCCGGCACTGCTGGTCACGGCCCGTGATGTCACGGAACGCCTGCGCACCGAGGCCACGCTCCAGCGATACCACGCCCTCGCGGAAAACGCGCGTGACATCATACTTTTCGTCGACCTGGAAGGACGCATCGTGGAGGCCAACTGCGCCGCCGTCCAGGCGTACGGCCACGATCGCGACGCGCTCCTCGGCATGAACGTACAGGCACTGCGCGCCCCGGGCCACGGTCTGACAGGGAGATCGGCGGGGAGGAGCAGCCCGCCACGCCATTTGCGTCAGCCCCCCGGGTCTGAGGAGCGGACTTCCAGGATTAGCCGCCGGCCGTGGTGTCGTACGCGGCGCCGCGTGACCTCGGCGCAAGCCGCGGCCAGCTTCTCCATGGCCAGGGGACTGCGACTGTTCGGGTAGATGACGAAGCGCTGGACCTGACGCGTCTGCTCGATGCGGACGGGGAGACCGACGAACTGTTCGACGAACGTTCTGAGTTCCATCCGCGCGCCGGCGAAGTACTCGCGTAGGATGAACTCAAGCAGGGCGACGAGGGTGAGCTTGATGCACGTCCCGATGCTGTCGAGTTCGACGTCGCGCTCCACGATGAAGTCGGGCATGGAGGCGAGGCGGGCGGCCTCGGCTTCACGGTCCTTGCGGCGCAGAGCCGCCGCGGCCAGCTTCTTCTCCGCTGCCTTCAGCTCGGCTGCCAGCGCCGCGACGTGACGCTTCTGGTGCGCGATGCGCCTGTCGGCTGCGCCCACATAGACGGCCTGTGGGCGCTTGTGGCGCCGCTCCCTGAGCAGGTCTCGCTCGCGGTCAAGCTCGTTCCGGAGGGCGGCCACCTGGGTCTCGACCTCGGTCTCCTTCTCCGTGGCACGCGCGAGTTGGGCCGCGACCTCCTCCCGCTCGGTCACGATCGCGACGTGATGGATGCTCCGCCGGCCGTAGCCCTGGCTGCGGTCCAGGCCGGCTCCGTCGCGGGCACGGCGGAAGATGGCCTCGTTGTGCGGCCAGCGCTCCAGGTAGGCATCAGCCACCATCTCCGTGGGCAACTCCTCGGCCGGCGCGCTGGTCGCAAAGTAGGTCGGAGTGGGGTGACGGCCATCCGGGCGGAGCATCTCGACCACCCGGATGGGGTACTTCGTGGTCTTCTCTGCGCCGGCCGGGGCGCCGCGGCTCTCATCGGATGGCGCCTCCTCTGCGGGGGCTCCCTTGGTCTTGGACCGGACAGGCCGGTTGAGTTGCACCACCCCCTCGCGGAGCCGGTCTCGCGTGCGGTACGCGACCCATTCCCCCGTTGGCTCGAAGTGCAGACCCTTGAGCACGGAGCCCTTCAGGACCGTGATGAAGCGGCGTGGGCCGCCGTCCTCCTTCTTGAGCGACTGCGTGAGCGCCTCGAACAGCTCCACCGAAACCAGTTCCGCATCGACCACGAGGAGCCGCGCGAGCATGCCGGGGCCGAGGAGGTTGTCCACCCGCTCCAGGAGCGACGGCAGTTGCCTCTTGATCGATGCCTGGCCCGAGAACGTCTCCACGAGCAGAGGCGTCCCCGTCCCCCCGCACAGCAGCAGGCGGCTCATGCACGGCATGACCCGTCCGACCCGGGCCACCTTCCCGCTCCGCGCGAACTCGCGCGTCCACCACGGGTCCTGGCTGCCGTCCAGGTACGCCACGTACTGGCGGAAGCCCTCTCCCTGGGTCCACCGCGCGTTGTGCTCGGCCCACTGCGTCAGGTGCCGATCCCACATCGCCGTGCCCACGCCCGCGTACTTCAGCTCCCCGTTGAACTTATCCATCGTGCGCCAGCGGTACGCTGTCGGCGAAAGCACCCGCGTCCATGCCCCGGCCGGGCCGTCCAGGCCGACCATCCCCCGGCGCTCCGTGACCAGCGGCGTCACCGTCGAGACCAGGAGCCGGTCCTCGACGAGATCCCGGCTCATCGTGCGGATGCTCAACCGGCCCAAGTCCTTCTCCGCCCTCGTCTCCCCGATGCTCCGGAACCGCGGGTCAGGCGCGTCGGGCGTGACGCCCGACAACCGGTTGCGGTTGTACTCCGCCGTCAGCCGGCCCCGCTCGTCCCGGCCTTCCGGCTCCGGCGGTGCATCCGGATTCGCCGCCAGCGCGGACGCTGCCTCCCCGATCGCCTCCGCCAGACCCCCGATCGCCCCCGACTCCGCAGCAGCCGCCAGCACCAGTGCCAGACCCCCGCCGCCCGCCAACTCCTCCACATCCTTCCCGCTGGCCTGGCCTGGTACCCGCCCTCTCGGACGCGCAAGCCCCGCCTTGCGGAAGATCTCTCGCAACTGGCTACCCGAGAGGGCCGCCTCCGCCCCGAACTGCGCAACGAGCGTCGCCCGCACCTCCTCCACGGTCGCGTCCGCCTTCAACCGACGACACGTCTCGGCCGCGGCCCGCCAGGACTCCGGCACCTGCCAGCCCTTCGGCGGTGCACGCCGATCCATCAGCCTCTCCCATGCCTCGCCCTCGCGCTGCTCCAGGCACGTGCGTTGCCAACGATACCCGGAACGCGACAGGCCCGGCGCTACTTCACGAATCGCGGCGCACTCCGACAACCCCGACTGCCGGAGCGCCTCCACGGCTTCCACCTGACGAGCCTTCGCCTCCGCCCTCCGCGCACGCTGCTCGAATGCCACCGGCCCAAGCCGCGCCGCCAGCGCCTCCGTTTCCGGCCGCGTCGGCGTGTGCTGCTTCGCCATGTCCTGCCTCCTTGCCCAGTGACTAGCAAACCACACCTGGACGCCCAACGCCAAGAAAACGTCCAAAACGACGTGCTATTACCTCGAAATTGTTAGAAATGCCTGCACTTGCCCGGAGTTACCACCCGGTGGTCAGCGGTGCCCGCCGATCTCCCTGTCAGTGACAGTGGCAGTGCCCGTGCCAGGGTGACGTTGGACGCGGGGGCCGGGGCGTTGAAGTAGGTCCACGTCCACCGCGACCCCGGACCGCGGACGCCTGAGGGGATTCCCGCTTTCCGCCGGGATTTGACGTGGTAGCCAGCGATGGCTACCATGGCGCCATGAGGGCGGTGGGCATCAAGACGCTCCGGGACAGGCTGAGCGAATATGTGAGGCTCGCCGCCGGGGGCGAGACGGTCCTCGTCACCGACCGGGACCGGGTCGTCGCGGTGCTGCGGCCCCCCGAGGGTCATGGACCGACGGTGTCCGACGCGTGGCTCGCGGAGGCAGTCCGGCAGGG
>DYKK01000009.1:20498-21811 GCA_020722625.1 Anaeromyxobacter dehalogenans | reverse complement strand
GACTCGACCACGCCCACGCAGTCCACGATGACGAAGTGGGTCTTGGCCGTGGCGTCGGGGGTGACGGCCTTCAACTCGGTCGGGTCGATGACGCGCACGCCCCGGCCCTTCATCTGCTCGAACAGCACGCGCGACTTCACCGGCCGCAGGAACATCACGATCTCGATGGGCCGGATGTCCGTGCCCGTGGCCACCATGTCCACGGTGACCGCGATGCGCGGCTCGTAGGAGTTCCTGAACTCCTGGATGAGGTCGGCGGGCTTCTTGCCGGTCGTCCGGTAGGTGATCTTCTGGGCGAACGAGTTGCCCCGGCCGAACTCCTCGCGGACGATGCCGACCACGTCCTCGGCGTGGGCGTCGTCCTTGCAGAACACCAGGGTCTTCGGCACCTCGGTCCGGCCCGGGAACAGGTCGGTGAACAGGTGGTCCCGGAAGGTGCGGATGACGGTGCGGATCTGGTCCTTGGCGACCACCGAGCGGTCGAGGTCGCCGCCCGTGTAGGTGATCGGCTCGTCGGGCGCCTGCCAGCGCATCTGGCGGGTCTTCCGGTTGCGGAGGCCCACCACGGGCTCGTCGCACGCCTCGATGGTCGAGCCCTGCTCGGTGATGCGGGTGCGGATGCGGTACACCTCGAAGTCCACGTTCACGCCGTCCGCCACGGCCTGCTCGTGGGGGTACTCCATGACCAGGTTCTGGTTGAAGAAGCCGAAGGTGTGCTTCGCCGGGGTGGCCGTCAGGCCCACGAGGAACGCCTCGCCCCCGTCGGGCATGGAGAAGTATTCCAGCACCTGCCGCCAGAGCGTGTAGATGGAGCGGTGGCACTCGTCCACGAACACCACGTCGAAGGTCTCGGGGGGGTAGGCGGGGTTGTAGGCGACCGGCAGGGGCTCCTTCATCAGGGCGTCGGGCCGCTCGAAGTCCGAGCCCTCCTCCAGGGCCGGGTCGTACTCGGCCTCGCCCCGCAGCATCGAGTATAATCGTTGCACCGTGGTGATGACGACCTTGGACGAGGCCCCGATGCTGTTCGAGGTGAGCCGCTGGACCTTGTACAACTCGGTGAACTTCCGGTTGTCGTCGGGCGTCCGGTAGTTCTGGAACTCCTTCTCGGCCTGCTCCCCGAGGTTGGTCCGGTCCACGAGGAACAGGACGCGGCGGGCACCGCCGAACTTGATCATCCGATAGATGGCCGTGATCGCCATCAGGGTCTTGCCGGAGCCCGTGGCCATCTGGATGAGGGCACGGGGCCGGTCCTTCTTCATCGAGGCTTCGAGGTTCGAGATCGCCTGCATCTGGTTCGGGTACAGCCGCCAGCC
>DYKK01000009.1:0-20398 GCA_020722625.1 Anaeromyxobacter dehalogenans | reverse complement strand
TCCGGATCGAGCAGGTTGGTGAACTGGGTCTTGTCCCCGGTGGACTCGTACAGGAAGGGCAGCGGGGTCACGGGCGGGTTGAGCCCTGGGGGCAGGCCGACCGAGTATTTGCCGGACTGGACCTCGACGCCCTTCAGGGTGTGCCCGGCCTTCTTGGCTTCCAGCGCGCCCACGGCCTTGCCACCAACGAACAGCAGGTAGTCGGCCTCGCCCGTGGCGAGCGGGAACTCCCGGACGGCCACGCCCGGCCCGGCCGACAGGTTCATCGCGGTGCGGTCCTGCACGACCCAGCCGGAGGCGACGAGCATCGCGTCGATCTTCTCGCGGGCCAGTTGCTCAGGCGTGAGGGCCGGGCTCATGCGCGCCCCCCGCGCTTGGGCGCGGCCTCGACCGGGGTGCCCCCGCCGCGCTTGACCCACTTCTCGAAGGCGACCTTCTCGATGCGCCACTGGCCGCCGACCTTGACCGCGCCCCCGATCTGGCCGTTCCTGCACAGGTCGTAGGCGGTCCGCTCGGAGACCCGCAGGATCCGGCACACCTCCTTGACCGTGAGGAAGTTCAACATGCCCCAAATTTTGCCGCAGTTTGCCAAGGATGGATAGGGGTTTTCGGAGCAACATCCCCGAGAAGTCGGGGATGTTGGGCTTGGCGAGACGGGCGGCCGAGTCGAGGAGCGGGTGCTGATCAAGGCGATTGGCGAGTAGCCGGCGACGGTGGTCGCACCGCCCCAAAAAAACGCACACCCGCGGTCGTGCCTCGGACCGTGCGGGCGCGGGATTCGGGGCGACCCCGGGGCGTCGGGCCGGATTGACAGCGCCCGCCCTGGTGGCGGATAACGCCGGCATGGAGGCGCCCACGACCCCCCGCGGACCGTCGGACACCCGGGAACGCCGGGTCGCGTGGCTGGTCTTCGCCGGGATCGCGTTCCTGTACCTGGTCCCGTTCCCCTACTTCGAGCGGTTGAACAGCCCCAACGAGAACGCGCGCATTTACATGGTCAAGGCGGCGGTGGAGCACGGGACCCTGGCCGTGGACCCGGTCCTCGGGTCCGGGCGGCCCCCCATCGTGGACCTCGCGCGCCACGACGGGCGCCTGTACTCGATCAAGGCCCCGGGGCCGTCCCTGCTCGGCATCCCGTTCTACTGGGTCGCGACGCGCATCGCCCCCCTGTCCCCGGCGGGCGAGACGCGCCTGTTGCGCCTGGCGGCCTCGACGGTGCCCGCGCTGATCCTGCTCCCCTTCCTGTTCCGCTTCCTGCGCCGCGTCAGCCCGGATGCGGGTCTGAGGCTCCTCGTGTTCCTCGGGCTCGCGGTGGGCTCCATGTACTTCACGCACGCCCTGCTCCTGGCCGGGCACGAGACCGCGGCCGTGGCCCTGTGCGGGTCCTTCCTGTGCGCCCACGCGAACCGCCGGAGGGCCGGCGATTCGCCGGCCCTCCTGGCCGCGGCCGGGTTCCTGTGCGCCTTCGCGGTCGCGAGCGAGTACCAGGCCTTCCCCGCCGGGGCCGCGGTGGGCCTGTACGGCCTGACCGCCGCGAAGCGCAAGCGCCACGCCGCGTGGGTGGTCCTCGGGGCCCTGCCGCCCGCGATCCTGACCGGGGTCGTGCACCAGGCCTGCTACGGCTCGCCGTTCCGCACGGGCCACCACTTCCCCGCGGAGCCCGCGTTCCAGCAGTACCAGACCTGCGGATGGCGAGGGCTGTTCTGCTTCTCGTGGGCCGGGGTGCACGGGACGTTCACCTCGCCGGCCAACGGCCTCTTCTTTTACGCGCCGTGGCTCGCGTTCGCCCTGCCGGGGTTCGCGTTCCTGTTCGCGCGGCGGGACCTGCGCGCGGAGGCGTGGTGCCTGGCGGCGGTCGTGCTGTCGTATTTCGTCACCATCGCCGGGATGTTCGCGTGGAAGGGGGGGTGGTCCGTGGGACCCCGCTATCTGGGCGCGACCATGCCGTTTCTGGCCATCGCGGCCCTGGCCGGGCTGGACGGGATCCACCGCCGCTTCCCCGGCGTCTTGTGGGTGTTCTTGCCCGCGTGGCTGGTCGGGGTCACGACCTACGGCCTGTCGTCCGCCGCCTTCCCCCACTTCCCCGAGGACCTGCGCAACCCCTTCTTCGAGTTCCTGATGCCCTTGCTCCGCCGGGGGCTCGTGCCCCGCAACCTCGGGTCCGACCTCGGCCTGCCCGCCGCGTGGTTCGCGGCGCCGTATCTGGCGGTGCTGTGGGCCCTGGGGGCCGTGGGGTTGTGGGCCGGCCTCGCGCGCGTCCCCCGGGGTCGGGCGATTGGGCGCGGGGTCGGGGTCGCGGTCCTCGCCGTGGGGCTGCTGCTCGCGATGTCGCGGGCGCCGTCGTCGCCCCCCGGCGTGGTCGCGCGGGACCTCGCCCTGGCCGGGCGCGTGTGGGAACCTCCCCCGGACCGGAGGTGACGGGTGCGCGGCGCGCGAGCGGCGACATGGGCCGGGGCCGTCCTGGTGGCCGGGGCCTTCGGCGGCGTGTGGTGGTGGCCGCCCGCGTCCGGCCGCGACGCCCTGGACTTCCGCTACTTCGAGTTCCTGTTCGAGGCGTTCCGCGCCGAGGTCCTGGTCCACGGGGAGTTCCCCTCGTGGAACCCGTATGCCTGCGGGGGATACGTCCTGCACGCGAATCCCCAGACCCCCTTCCTGTCGCCCCTCTCGTGGCCGGCCCTCGCCCTCGGGGCCGTGCCCGGGTTGAAACTCTTCGCGTTCGCCCACGTCGTCATCGCCGTGCTCGGGGCCTTGAGGCTCGCCCGCGAGGTGGGCGTGGGCCGCCTGGCCTCCTGGCTGCTCGCGTTCGTCTTCGCGGGGAGCGCCCGGTTCGCCTGGGTGTTGCAGGGCGGGCAGTTCGCGATGCTCACCTACGCCTTCCTGCCGTGGCTCCTGGCCCTGTCCCTGCGCGCCCAGGCCGACCTGCGGGCCGCCGCGTGGGCCGGCGTCGTGCTCGCGCTCATGGTCGTGGAGGGCGGGACGTCCGGGGTCCCCCTCGGGGTGCTGCTCGTGGCCGCCCTGGCCGTTGCGGGCTTCCTGGGGCGGCGCCTCGACCCCCGCCCGCTCGCGGCCCTCGGGGTCACGCTGGCCGTGGGGTTCCTGCTGTCCCTGCCCAAGACGTGGCCGGTGCTCGCGGCCCTCGCGGACCACCCTCGTCCCGTGGCCGCCCAGGACGACGCCCTGTCCCTGGCCCAGGTCGCCCGGATGTTCCTGCACCGCCGGGCCGCGCCGTTCCTGATGGACGCCGCGGCCGACCCGGCCCTCGCCGGGCTGCACTACCGCTGGTGGGGGGAGTACGGGGCGTACTTGGGGCCGCTGGTCCCGGCCCTCGCGGCCGTGGGCCTCGCGTTCCGCGCCCGCAAGGCCGTGCTGTGGGCCGCCCTGGCCGTCCTGTTTTTCCTGGTCTTGCTCGGGCAGCACGGAACCGCGTGGCCGTACGACTGGCTCCGCCGGCTCCCCGTGTATCGGGACCTGCGCGTCCCCTCGCGCACCGCGATCCTCGTGGTCCTGATGCTCGCGGTCCTCGCGGCCCACGGGCTCGACGAGATGCGAGCCCGCGCGCGGGCCCTCCCGCACCGCCTGCGAGCCTTGCGCTCCCTCCCCTGGCTCGTGGTCGCCCTGACCGCCGCGGACCTCGTCGTCTTCTCGAACCAGGTCCTCGCGACCATCGGCCGGCGGCCCCCGGCGACCGAGCCGTTGCGCCGCGGCCCCCTGACCGCCGTCGGCCCCGCGGGGACGGACCTCGCCGGGGCCGTGCGGCGCGGGCTCGCCTCGCTCGACTGCTACGACCCCCTGTTCGAACGCACCGGCTATCGCAGCCCGGTCCACGCCCGCCTGGCCCGGATGCGGCAGCTCGTCGAGGCCCCGTCGGGCGCGCGCGTGACCCTGATTGACTGGACCCCGAACCGCATCGAGTTCCTTGCGGAGGTCCCCCGCGAGACCACGGTGCTCGTGCGCCAGAATCACGACCGCGGCTGGACCGGCGACGTGGGCGAGGTCGTGGACGACCGAGGCGTCCTCGCGGTCCGCCTCCCCGCGGGCGCGCACGTGGTCACCCTGCGCCACCGGCCCCCGGGCCTCGCCTGGGGCGTGGTCGTGGCCGCGATCACGGGACTGGGGCTTGTGGGTCTGCGACGGCGACGCAGACGGTTCATCCGCCGGGGTCCGCCGACGGACCGCGGAACGACAGCCCCGCGCGGACGGTCTCGATGACGTGGTCCACCTCGTCGTCGCGCAGGCCGGGATACAGGGGGAGGGTCACGGTGCGGCGGCCGATGCGCAGGGCGTTGGGGAAGGCGTCGGGGGCGTGGCCCAGGCGCTCGCGGAAGTAGGTCAGGGTGTGGACGGCGCGGTAGTTCACGGCGCAGCCGACCCCGTGCTCGCCCAGGTAGGCGAGGAGCGCGTCTCGCCGGTCCTCGTCCACCCAGATCGTGAACAGGTGGCGCGCGCTCGTGCACCCGTCCGGCACCCGCGGGAAGTCCACGCCGGGCATCCGCGAGAACGCGGCCTCGTAGCGCCGGCAGATCGCCTCGCGCCGCGCCAGGTTGGCCGACAACTTCGGCAGTTGGGGCAACAGCAAGGCCGCCTGGATGTCCCCGAGGTTGTACTTGTACCCGAGCGTGACCATGTCCCAGTGGACGTAGGTCCTCGCGTGGTATCGGTCCGCGGCCCCTTTCGACATCCCGTGCAGGCGCAGCGTGCGCACCCGGTCCGCAAGGTCCGCCCGCCGTGTGGCCACGGCCCCGCCCTCGCCGCAAGTGAGGTTCTTGGTCGCGTAGAACGAAAAGCACGCGATGTCGCCCGCCTGTCCGGGGCGCAGGCCGTCGCGCACCCCTTGCACGCAGTGGGCCGCGTCCTCGATGAGCGCGAGCCCGTGCCGGTCCGCGACCTCGCGCAGGCCCCGCATGTCCGCCATGGCCCCATACAGGTGGACCGGGATCACGGCGCGCGTGCGCGGGGTGACGAGGGCCTCGACCGCCTCGGGCGGCAGAAGCCCCGTCGCCGGGTCCACGTCCGCGAGCACGGGGGTGGCCCCCACCCACCACACGGGGTTGATGGTGGCGATGAAGGTCATGGCCGGGACGATCACCTCGTCCCCCGGACCCACCCCAAGCGCCACGAGCGACAGGTGCAGCGCGGCCGTGCACGACGAGACGCCGACTGCGTGCTCCACGCCCAGCATCCGCGCGAACTCCGCCTCGAACCGCGCGGTCTTGCCCGCGGTGGTCAAGAACAGCGAACGCAGCGTGTCCGTGACCTCGCGGACCTCCTCGTCCCCGAGCCCGTGCCGATAGAACTCGACCTTCATGACTCGCGCCGCCTCGTTCTTCAGAGGATCCGTCCGTCCAGGTTGAACTGCTTGAACAGCCGTTCCGCGTCCAGCAGCATCTTGTAGTAGCGCAGCGTGTACCAGTGCGGGTCGTCCGGGACGATGCGGCCGGACTTCAGGGCCTCGACGACCTCGACCACCCCGTCGTGGACGGTCCGGCTCGCCCGGAATCCGAAGCGCTCGCGGAACTTCCCGAACCGCACGCGGTAGTCCCGCCGCTCCGGGTCCTCCTTGAGGAGGTCCACGGTCGTGTCCGGCAGCACGGCCTTGACCTGGTAGGCGATCGTGACGATGCGGAAGTTCATCTCGTCGTCGCCCACGTTGAAGACCTCGCCGGCCACGGCCTCGCGCGGGGCCCGCAGGACCTCGCGGAAGGCCCGGGACACGTCCGCCACGTGGAGGAGCGGCCTCCAGTGGCTGCCCGTGCCCATGACGTACACACGGCCCTGGGTGAAGGCGTGCAGGGTCATCAGGTTCACAACGAGGTCGAAGCGCATCCGGTGCGACATCCCGAACAGGGTCGGGTTGCGCAGGATCGTGAAGCACGTGTCCGGCCGGTTCGCCGCAATTTCCAGGATGTCGCGCTCCGCGTCGCGCTTGGCCTCCGCGTACCGGGACAGCGGGCGCGTGGGGGACGCCTCGTCCAGCCAGTCGTCGCCGTGGCCATAGACCGAGCACGACGACGACAGGACGTAGCGCGCGACCCCGGCCTCGGCCGCGGCCCGGGCCACCCGCACGCTCCCGCGATGGACGATGTCGCTCGTGAGCCCCGGGTCCAGGTCGCAGGTCGGGTCGTTGGACAGCCCGGCGAGGTCCACGACCGCGTCCACCCCCGCGAGGTCCGACGGCCCGACGTGCCGGATGTCCCCGGTGCGGCACGTGACCCCCGGCATCGCCGAGAGCCCGAAATCCCCGAAGAAGAAGCGGTCGAAGACCACGACCTCGTGCCCGTCCGCGACCAGTTGCGGCACCAGCGTGGTCCCCACGTACCCGGCGCCGCCCGTGACGAAGATTTTGGCCATCGTTTCGTCCTTTCCTTCCCGGTGTCACGCCCCGCGTCGGCTTCCGGTTTCGCGATGCGCGGGCCAGCAATGATACACGTTTTGCGCCTCGACCAGGCGAAATCCCTGGCGCTCGTAGAAGCGGCAGAGGGCCTCGTTGTGTCCGTGGGTCACCACCGTGACGACCCCATGACGTTTCACATTCACAATATAATTCAACGTTGCAATCAGCAAGGACGTTCCAATCCCGCGGCCCCGCAGGTCCTCGGCCACGCCGACCAGGGACAGGTTCGTCGTGTCCGGCCCCTTCTCTTGCAGCGTGATGAACCCCTGGAGGGTCCCGTGCAGACGCGCGGTCATGATCGTGTACGCGACCTGCCCGCTCAGGGAGTTCATCATCCACGCGCGGTACATCTTCCGGTACCACTCGCGCGGGATGTGCGGGTCCCGGAAGTAGCGCGAGTGAATCCCGGACTGGAGGCCGAGGTCCACCAGGCGTCCCACCTCGCCTTCCGGGAGGGGCCGCTCGTCCAGGGTCGCGAACGACAGCCCCGGCGCCGGGGAGTCGGGCAGCGTGACCGGCGCGGAGAAGCGGCGCTCGTACACGCGTCGCAGGTCCAGGAGGGTCCCGCCGTGGCGGGCCAGGACCTCCCGGGGGAGGGCGTGGGGTGTGACGACGTACAGGAGGTCGCACCCCGAGAGGTCGTCGTCCAGGTCCAGGGCCTCCGCGCGGAAGACGCGGATGCCGAACAGGTCGCTGTCAAAGGGGACGGGGGTCATCGCACGTCTCCGGAGGTGGGCCGGTCGGGCCGGCCGGACGCGGGTTCAGGGCCTCGCCAGTCTGGAGATGTGGGGTCGTCTCCTGGATCAGATACAGGGGCCGACCCAGGGACTGCGCATGGATGCGCTCGACATACGCGGCCACCACGGCCAGGGCCAGCGACTGCAACGACGACAGCCCCAGGACCGCGAGGAGCACCCACACCCACCCCTCCACGCCTGCCCCACCCAGGCCCTGGGCCCCGGTCCAAGCCGCGCACGCGACGAACGCGGCCCCGGTCGCGAGCCCGATCCACAGCGGGGCCTTCAGCGGGGCCCGGGAGAATCCAAGCAGACCGTTCGCCGCGAGGCGCAGCATCCGGCGCAGGTCGTATTTCGTCTTCCCCGCGTGGCGTTCCCCGTGGACCACGACGACCCCCGCCTGCCGGAACCCCACGACCGCGAACAGCCCCGTGATGAAGCGGTCGCTTTCCCGGAAACGGCGGAAGGCGTCCAGGAACGGGCGGTTCATGATGCGGAAAACATTCGTATTGATAGGGTACGGGGTCGGCGCGAGACGGCGCATGACCCCGTTGAACAGCGCCGACGACGCGCGCTTGAACCACGGGAACCGCTTCACCTCGCGCACCCCGAAGACCGAGTCGTAGCCCTCGCGCAACTTCTGGTAAAGATTCGGGATTTCCTCCGGCTGGTCCTGGAGGTCCGCGTCCATCGTGACCACGAATCGCCCCTGGGCCGCGTCGAGCCCGGCCGTCAGGGCCACGTGGTGCCCGAAGTTCCGGCTGAACCGCAGGCCCCGGACGTGGGGGTCGCCCGACGCGATCTCGCGGATCAGGCCCCAGGACCCGTCGCGGCTCCCGTCGTCCACGAAGACGATCTCGTAGGTGCCCAGGGACGGCAACACCGCGGTCAGGCGGCGGTGGACCTCCCGGAGGTTTCCCTCCTCGTTGAAGACGGGCAGGACCACCGAGAAGTCAGGGGCCCCGTCCACCCGTGCCCTGCCCGCCTCCTGACCGGCGCCGCCGTCCATTTCGCGCCCCCGCACCTTCCTAGCACGCGGGCACCGCCGTTGCAAGGCCGAGCCGGAACGAGGTCGCGACCAATCCCTTCCGCGGGTCCGCGAGAATGGCGGTTCGAGACAAGGGGGCTCCTACACCAGATCCGACCACGCGAAGCCGCGGCAGGACCGCGAGTACATGTCGAGGGCCTGGATGGCAAAGATCGTCCCGTGCGTGGTGATATTCGGGTCGAACTCCCCCCCGTTTCGGCGATACAGGAAGCCCCCCAGGCGGTCAGGCGAAGGGCCTCGACACTGGAAGTCGGTCAGGCGCGAGGCGAGGTGGTCCGCTCGAGGCCCGGGGCCGTGAAGCCACAGCTCGAGCCGCAGGGTCTGGGCGAGGGAGTCGGAATGCTCCTCCGAGCAGGAACCGTGGGGGTCGTAACGGGCCGGGAGGCCTCCGTCGGCGTTCTGCGTGGTGTAGGCCCACCTGAGACCGAGGCGGGCCGCCTCCATGGCGGAGGTGCGTCCTGTGACTGTCCCGAGGCAGGCGAGTCCCTCGAGGGCATAGCAATGGGCATGAAGGTAGGTGTCACCGGTGAGATGGTCCGTCACGAACCGTCCGTGCGGGAGCTGCCGCCCCATCACCCATTCGCCCACGGCCTCGGCCGCCTCGAGGTAGCGCGATCCAGGGCACAGGCGACCGAGGTGCAGCAACGCCAGCATCGCCTTCGCCAAGAAAGGACCCGGTTGCGACGACCATCGGTCCCCCGGCACCGGCGAGCCGGTGCCGGGGTCGAACTTCGGGATGCAGGATGCCGACCCGATGCCGGCGACGTCCATCAGCCAATCCGCCGTCCGGCGGGCCGCGGCCAGGTACTCCTCCTCTTGGGTCAACTCGTACAGCGAGCAAAAGGCATGGACGACCTGGGCGTTGTCGAACGCACAAAGATGACCGACCCACCCGCCAGGACCCAGCCGGCACCGGATGGCATCGCCTTCCCGAGCCCTGTCCATCAGCCAGCGGGCGGCCAGGCGCGCCCGACCCAGGGATCCCGATGCGGGATCCCTCCGGTGCAGGTAGCAAAAAAGAGTGACAGCATACCCCGTGACTTCCGAGTACCGGAACCTCGGACGAACCGGGTCCACCCATGACCAGAATGCCCCGGCTTCCGGCCCGACGGTTTCCTGGACGCCCGATTGGACCAACCATCGGACCGCGTCCCTGACCGCGTCCGCGCATCGCCCTTGCTGCAAGACCGCCGCTTCCGTATGCATTCTGCAAGCCCGTTTGACTCGCCGGATGGGAACCATTTCCCCCCATCGGGGTGGCGCGATCATAGGAAGGGGACCAGGGCCTCGTCAAGAAGCAACGAACCAGGGTGGACGGGTGCGTGGTCGTTTGGAAGTGATTTCACGATATTGCGGAATTTCGCGGCGGATTCTGGTCCTGGAGAGTCCTTGACAGCATCCCCTTGCCCTCCTAGACTCCCCATGCCCCCGTGAGGGACGAGAACGGTTGCCGCAGCGCTTCGAGACCATTTCGAGACACTCGGGTTGAAGTCTTTGGTTGGGCTTCCGTGAAGGTCACATTGGTCAGGCCGCCGCTTCGAGTCCCCCTCAACAGCTATACAACCCTGGCTTGTCCTCCTCTCTCGCTTGCGTATCTTGCCGGCACGCTCCTCAGCAAGGGCTTCGATGCCGTCATCGTGGACGCGGTGGGCGAGGACCCCATGCGGATGACGCCCTCCGCCAACCCGGCCTTCCTGCGAGTGGGTCTCTCCGACGAGGAGCTGGTCGAAAGGATCCCTCCGGACACACGGCTCATCGGGATCACGAGCATGTTTTCGGAGGAATGGCCCCTGGTCCGGGAGGTCATCCGTTCCATCAGGAGGTCGTTCCCTTCCGCCTTGCTCGTCGCCGGGGGCGAGCATGTCACCGCCGCACCGGAGTTCAGCCTCGGGGATTGTCGCGAGTTGGATCTGTGCGTCCTGGGCGAAGGGGAAGCGACCCTCGCCGAGATCGCCCTTCGCCTGTCCAGGGGCGAAAGCGTTCGGGACGTGGCTGGGACGGTGGTCCGGGAGAACGGCACGGTCCAGGTCAATCCGCCACGACCCCGCATCCGGGACCTCGACGCGATCCCCCCTCCGGCATGGCACCTTGTTCCACTGGAACGGTATTTCGAGCGCGGACTCGGATTCGGGCTCAAGCGGGGCCGGAGCATCCCGATCCTGATGTCCAGGGGCTGCCCGTACCGCTGCTCGTTTTGCTCGAACGAGAGGATGTGGACGACGAGGTGGATCCCCCGATCGCCCGGGGCGGTGATCGACGAGATGGCCACGCTGATTGACCGGTACGCAATTGACAACTTCGATGTGTACGACGCGACTGCGACGGTGCGCCGGGACTGGGTCGTCGAGTTCTGCACCAGGCTCATCGCCCGCGGGTGGAACATCACCTGGCAGATCCCCGCCGGCACCAGGACCGAGGTCCTCGACGACGAGGTGACGCGCCTCCTCCACCGTTCGGGCTGCCGCTACCTTGCCTACGCCCCGGAGAGCGGCTCGACCAGGGTGCTGCGCAAGGTCCGCAAGAGGCTGGACCTGGTGCGGATGAAGCAGTCCATGCGGAGCGCGCTTCGGTCGGGCATCCGTGTGAAATGCAACATGATTGTCGGTTTCCCGGACGAGACGCCGGCGGAGATGTTCGAGACCACGCGGCTCTGTGTGGAGCTGGCCGTGCTCGGCGCGTACGACCTGAACATGGGGCCGTTCTGCCCCTATCCCGGGTCCGCGATCTTCGACGAGTTGGTCGCCGCCGGCCGCATCCCCCGACTCGACGACGACTTCTTCGACGCGCTGGCATCCTACTCTGACCTTGGGCGCACACGCTCCTGGAACCCGGCCGTCCCAGATTGGGCCATGGCGATGGCCCGAATCGGCAACATGGCGCTCTTTTACGGGATTTCGTTCGTACTCCATCCCGGGAGGCTGGCCAGTCTGGTGAAGAACCTCGCCACGGGGCGCCAGGATACACGCCTGGCCAGGGCGTTGTCCGACATCGTTTCTCGGAGAAAGGCGGTACGGCTCCAATGAGGATCACGTTCGTGTGCACGGGTCTCGAGCACCTGGGGGTCGAGGCGCTGATGGCCTACGTCCGGCTTCATGGCCATGAGCCCGTCCTCGTGTACGAGCCCAGGCTGTTCTCGACCGAGGCCGGGCCCGACAGCCCGCTGCTCGCGGAGGTCGCCGAGCCGACACCCGAACAAACCGCGGCGGCCGTGCTGGAGACCCGACCGGACGTGGTCGCGTTCAGTTCCTTCACGGTCACGCACCGGTGGTGTCTGAAGGTCGCTCGCGCCGTCAAGCGCGAGGCCAAGGTTCCGGTCCTCTTCGGGGGGCCGCACGTGACGGCCGTGCCCGAGATTGCGGTCCGCGACCCGGCCGTGGACGCCGTGGTGGTGGGGGAAGGCGAGGAGGCGCTGCGGGAACTGCTGGAATCGGTCGGCCGAGACGGCTTCGAAAGGACCGACGTGGCCAATGTCGTGTTCAAGGGCGACGGTGCCCCCATCGTGAACCCGCCGAGACCGCTCATCCGCGACCTGGATGCGCTTCCCTTCGGGGACAAATCGGGGTTCTACGAGCGGTGTCCGGCGCTGGAGCGGGAGTTCCTCATCACCGCGCGGCGAGGATGCCCCTTCCATTGCGCGTACTGCGAGTATTCCTGGTTCGGGCGGCGGTATCCGAAAGAACGCCGAGTCCGGCGCCGATCAGTCACGCACCTGATTCGCGAACTGGCGCTCTACAAGCGGCGCGGACGGATGCGCAAGGTCTTCTTTTGGGACCCGGTGTTCACCATGGACCCGTCCTGGATGGAGGAGTTCGCGGCGACCTATCCGAACGAGATCGGGCTCCCGTTCGAGTGCTACGGTCACCCGGACACGATCACGCCGCGGATGGCCGAGCTCCTCGGCGCGGCCTCCTGCCAGCTCGTGCGGCTCGGTGTCGAAACACTCGTGCCGGAGACCCTCGCGCGTCTCGGCCGCCGAGCCGGACCGGACCGTGTTCGCCGCGCCGTCACGCTCTTGCGCCGCAACGGCGTGCCCTGCTCGGTTGACCACATCGTGGGGTTCCCCGGGGAAGGCCTTTCCACCCAGCTCGAGGCCGCCCGCTTTTACAACGAGGTGCGTCCGGACCGAATCCTCGTCCACTGGATGACGTACCTGCCGGGGACGGTTGCGTTCGATGAGGCCCGCCGGTCCGGCGTTCTCGACGAACGAGAGGCCGATCGGATTGCGCGGGGCGAGGAGGAGCGTGGCTTCGATGAACCGCGCCCGTTCCCCGGGTGTACCGACCCGCGTGAACTCGGGGACATGGAGAGGCTGGTGAACCTGTTCGACTTGCTTCCCGTGCTCCCGCGTGGGGGGGTGGAAGGTTTGCTCCGGACGCGCGCCTGGCGTCTGCTCCCGCGCGGGCGATGGTTTGGGCAGGTCATCAGCCTGATGCGCGTGGCCAGCGGGAACGTGGTCATCCGAGAACGCCTGCGGACGCTCCTCCTGGCCGTGTTCGGCGAGATTTCCAGGGCCGCGCGGCCACGGTTTATTGTCCGCCGGCGACGAGTTCCGAGATCGTGAGGCTTCCGGCCGTGGAAAGGACTCTGGTCCGAGATTCCCACCGTTCGCGGGGAGCCAGGCTGAAGACTCGCTCGTCACGACTGGTGAGGACCAGGATCGAGCCCGCGGGGGTGGTCGGGTCCTCGAGGACCCGCGGGTGCGCGGCCTTGCCGTAGAACGCCCGCTCGCACGCCTCCAACAGGGCCTTGCGCTGGCCGTTTCGGGGATTCGTCCATTCTACGATCTCGCTGATGATTTCAGGCTGGAGCAAGGCACGGACGTCGAGACCCGGCACACGACCACTGCGGTTCAGGTAGGCATCCAGTTCCTTGAGATTGGTGTAAACGGGCCGTCCGATGACGCGCCGGCGGTTGTTTCCGAGCCATTCGGCCGCGGCTTCGAGCTCGGGCGCGGCGAGACGTCGCTCGAGGGAAAAGATCGGTGGCAGAAGGGCAGGGATGGCCAGGAACGCGACCGCGACCAGCGCGAGGCGCGTCCGGGATGGAACCGTCGTCGCCGACAGGAGGATGCAGACCGCGGCTGCCATCCACTTCCAGGTCGCGCCAGAAGGGAGGCAGCCGGCCACGGCCAGCGCGGTCGTCCACCACATGATCCTCGTCATCCATCGGTCCAGGGGTCGGTCGAGGCGCGCCTCGACGAGACGCCCTGCGAGCAAGGCGGCCACGGGAAGGGCTGGAAGGTAATAGCGTTCCGAGAATCCGGCGAAGGAACCGAGCAGGGGAAGGACGGTCAGCACCGCCACGCAAGCCACGGTGAACGCAATCCCTGTCCATTCCAGGAAGGTGGGTCTCAGAAACGGCAGGACCGGGAAGAACAGGAGTGCCGGCGTCACCGCCATCAGGGTCCTCGCCACATTGTCCGTCCTCACCTGGGACACGCTCGAGAGCGCGCCGACCAGCTCGGGGTGACTGGCTGCGGAGACCCATCCCGGAGGAAACGTCACGAACCAGGCCAGGTCCCCGTGGTAGGCAGCGCCAGCGAGCCAATAGGAAAGGGGCACCACACACAGGCCGGCCGCCACCCGGACCTTCGACCCTCGGTGAAGCGCGTATCCACCGAAAAACAGGGAGAACAGCGCCAGCTCGAAACGGGCCAGAGGAAGGCAGCCGAGACAAAGTCCGGCCCAAAACCCCGGTCGAGCCGCCCCGAGCGACCAGAGCGCCAGGCTCGCGAAGACCACCCCGTCCACATTGGAGAGGCCCCCCTGGCCTCCTGCGACGTAGAGTTGCGAGGCCGCCATCGCTGCCGCGGGAATCCATGGATGGCGGTAGCCGAACCGTCGCGAGGCGAGCCAGAGGATGGCGATTCCGGCGGTCGCGTACACGAGGTGGGACAAGAAGAACACGTCGTAACCGAACACGGCACCCGGCAGGTTCAGGAGGCTCGTCAAGGGCTTGGTCTTGAGGTAGAAGAGCGCTGGGATGGGTTCCAACCAGAGCCATCTCGCGAGGATCCAGGTCAGCAGCCCCTCGTCGTTCAGATTGGCATCGGTGGACAGCCGGAGGAATCCGACCGCGAGGTACGCGATGGTGATCGCGATCAAGACGGTCGGAGACTTGCCGTCCATCGGGCTCGGCCCCTATCGTTCCGCCCCGTCCGTACGTTGGCTCCCAAACCGTTGACGCACGTGGCGCAGAACCATTTCGGAAGAGAGCTCCGTCACGATGCGTCCGTCCACCTTGCTGTGCACCTGCTTCTCGCAACGGCGGGCCACCGCATGGTCGGCGAAGGTGGGGTCGCACACCGTAATCGAAATGAGCGGAAGTACCGATTTCGGGATGCTGGCGAAGTCGTACCGGCGGGTGAAGACCGGGAGGATCCGGAGGGCTTGCCCGATGAGTGAGAAAAGCCGCGCCGGGCGGGCGCTCGCCAGGACCGCGATCCCGAGTCGCAGGAATGCCTTCCATCGCGGCATGGGCCACGCCTGGAACAGTCGGTCGAGTCGAAGTCGCAGTCGGTCGCGGTGGAGGTAGTATCCCAGGTCCACCCAGGCTTCTCCCTCGCGGAAAAGGACCGCTGTCTGCACATACTCGCAGACGGGCAAATCGAAGATGGCGGCGAGTAGATGCACCATCTGCTGAATGAGGTACGCGTCCGAGTGATCGCAGGCGTGCGGGATGGCGTCGAGCACAAGGTCCATGACCCGGTCAACCGAGAGTGGGTCTGTGTAGCCCGCGTTCCTCGCGGACCCGAGGGGCAACGCCGCCTGGAAGGTGAGCCCCCGGATAAAGTCATGTGATTTCGCGTATTCGACCAGCCGCCTGATCGACTCGCGGACCTGGGTCGGGTCCTCATCTGGCAGAATCGTGTGTCCCAAAGTTGTCGGGATGCGATAACGGTCGAGGTTTGCGAGTGCATCGAGCTTCCTCTGCCGGACCCCGCGAACCGCAAGGTGCCGGTAATTGTCCTCTTCGAAGCCCTCGAAGGTCATCCTGACCTCGAGACGGGGAGCGGCTGCCACCAGGTCCCGTACGAGAGACTCGTCGGCCAGGCCGAGTCCGTTGGTATACAAGACGAGCGTCTTTCCCATCTCGCCCACCCGCCTGGCGAAATACAGAAAATCGGGGTGGACGAGCGGCTCGCCCCCGATGAGGCTGATCTTGGAGCCCTCGTGCTTGAGGGCGTGCTCTTGGAATTCGTTTCGACCCAACTCGGTGAAGTACGGGTAACGATTGGCCTCGGTCAGACAGTAGGGGCAGTTCTGGTTGCACGCATTCGTCAAGAAAAAATACGTATCCTCGCGCGGCGGCGGGTCCTGATGAAGAGGGAACAGGCGGTGGTACCCCCTGTCCAGACGAAGGTAGCCGTCCGCGTGGGTGGACATCAGGACACTGCGCTCGCCGTGGACCGGGCAACGCTTCACCAGGAAGACGCGGTCGTCCTTCGGGACCACCTCGGCCGGGATGTCGGCCAGGCACACGTCGCACATCGCGACCGTCTCTCGGACCGCCTGGTGATAGTCAATCCGCATCACCACCTCTCGAACCCACGGAGACCGCCCGAGGGACCGGACCTCCGCCATGGCACCCTGATACCAAGAGTGTCTCGACGGGACCGGAGACCGAGGCTGCCCCAGCGACGGTCACGAGATCCCCTTGACGAGCCGTGGCTCGCTGGCGACGGGGCCGGCATCGGCCGACCCCACCATCCCGGCGCCGATCCGCCACATCTCGAACCCTGGCGCACTGGCGACGATGCCCCTGGCGTCGATCAACACCGGATGGAAGGCCATGACCCCCTTGAGGAGGTTCAGCATCTGCGGGAGATTGCGATATCCCGAGTGATCCGTCACAACCACCAGAGCGTCGGCGCCCCGGGCCGCGGTGACGAGGTCCCGCTCCACCGGCCGCTCATACTCCGTGACGACCGGGTCGTGAAAGGTCACGGTCACGTTCGCCGCCTCGAGGACCTTCGCGATGGCAGTCGCCGGAGAAGCGCGCGTGTCCGCGACGTCCCCCTTGTAGGTCACCCCGAGGAGAACGACCCGCGTCCTGGACACCTTCTTGCCGGCACGTCGCAATGCCAGGATCGTCGTGTGCGCCACGTGGATCGGCATGTACTCGTTCGTCAGGAGAGCCGCTTTGATCGTCGCCGTGATGCCGGGCGCAGACTCAACCAGGAACCAGGGGTCGACCGGGATACAGTGCCCGCCCACGCCAGGACCCGGGTTCAAGATACGAACGCGGGGATGATGGTTCGCGAGGCGGATGGCCTCGAGCCCGTCCACGCCGAGGTGCTCCGCCACCATGGCCATCTCGTTGGCGAGGGCGATGTTCACGGCGACATACGTGTTCTCGAACAGCTTCGTCATCTCGGCCGTATCACAGTCGGTCTCGAACACGTCGCCCTCGATGAACGTCCGGTAAACCGCGGCCGCCCGGCGCGTGCTCTCCCCGTCAATCCCGCCGACCACCCTGTCCACGTGGACCAGCTCGTGCAGGAGGTTCCCGGGGCGCGCGCGCTCGGGGCAGAACGCCAGGAAAAAATCCGCACCGGCTCGGAGTCCGCTGCGGCTTTCGAGCAGCGGGCGAACGACCTTTCGGGTCGTGCCGGGGGGAACCGTGGACTCGATCACCACGAGGTCGCCCGGCCGCAGGACCGCCCCGATGGCCTCGCAGGCGCCCCTGACATCGTCCAAGGCCGCCTCGGAATGAACAGCGTCATGCGGCGTCGGCACGCACACGAGGAACGCGTCCGCCTGCTCGACGCTCGTGCCGGTACGGAGCCGGCCGGAGTCGAGCGCCTCGCTGATGAGACCCGCGACTCCCGGCTCCGCGCACTCGATGCGCGAAGCCAGGTCCAGCATCTCGGGCCTTACGTCAACACCCAGGACCTCGTGGCCTTTCCGGGCCAGGAGGGCCGCCGTGGGCAGTCCGATGTAGCCAAGACCCATCACGCAGCAGGTCACGATCCACTCCCGCTGGAAACGGCGCCGACCCGTCTGGGATTTCACACGCCGGGGTCCGGGTGCCCAAGGTCCCCCGGACGGAGTCTCCGGGCTCGATTTCGGACCGGGTGGCCGTTGACGACCCCGACTGCCATGGTGGCCACCGTCCCTCCCCCACACCGGGGCGGCCGCAATCTTGGAGAACGATGGGGGTGTTGTCAAGCACGACACCGACTTTGCGGGCCCTGACGAACGAAACCGAGCCTCTTTCACTCAACGGACCCGAAACCTGGGTAAAGTGTCGTACCATGACTCCGTGGGGTCAGTGACCCGACGGGGTGCGCACGTTGGATGGCGTACCAGGGAGGATGTGGCGTGGTGGAGCGGGTGGGACCTCGGGTGAAGGGAGGCTCGGGATGCTGATGACGGAGGTCATCCGGCGGAAACGCGACGGGGAGCGGCTCGGGGACGCGGAGATCCGCGAGGTCATCCGGGAGTATGCCGCGGGCCGGGTCCCGGACTACCAGATGGCCGCGTTGTTGATGGCCGTGTTCCTGCGCGGCCTGGACGAGGGGGAACTGACCGCGTGGGCCTCGGCCATGCTGCATTCCGGCGAGGTCGTGGACCTGTCGGGGCTTCCCGGTCCCAAGGTGGACAAGCACTCGACGGGCGGGGTCGGGGACAAGGTCTCGGTCCCGCTGGCGCCGCTCGTGGCCGCGTGCGGCGTGCGCGTGCCCATGATCTCGGGCCGCGGCCTGGGGCACACGGGCGGGACCCTCGACAAGCTGGAGTCCATCCCGGGATTCCGCACGGACTTGTCCGTCGAGCGGTTCGTCGCCGGGGTGCGCGAGGTCGGGGCGTGCCTGATCGGGCAGACGGAAACCCTGGTCCCCGCGGACCGCAAGATGTATGCCCTGCGCGACGTGACGGCCACCGTGGACTCGATCCCGCTGATCGCGGCCTCGATCATGAGCAAGAAACTCGCGGAAGGCGTGTCGGGGCTCGTGCTGGATGTGAAGGTCGGGAGCGGGGCCTTCATGAAGACGATGGAGGACGCGCGGACCCTGGCCCGGACCCTGGTCGGGATCGGGCGCGGGAACGGCGTGCGGACCGTGGCGGTCCTGACCGACATGAGCGAGCCGCTCGGGTGGGCCGTGGGGAACGCCCTGGAAATCGAGGAGTCCGTCGAGGTCCTGCGCGGGGAAGGGCCGCCGGACACGAGCGCGCTGGTGCGGGTGCTCGGCGGGACCCTGCTGTGGATCGGCGGGGTGGTCCGGGACGTGGGGGAAGGCGAGACCCGCATCGAGGACGCCGTGCGGAGCGGGGCGGGTCTCGAGACCTTCCGTCGGATGGTGGCGTTCCAGGGCGGGGACCCGCGCGTGGCGGACGACCCCGGGCGTTTGCCCCGGGCGCGGGGACGCAAGGAGGTCGTCGCGGGGCGCGACGGGTTCGTCACGGCCATCGAGTGCGAGCAGGTGGGCCTGGCCGGGGTCCTGCTCGGGGCGGGCCGGCGGACCAAGGAGGACCGGATTGACCCGGCCGTGGGATTCCGCGTGCACGCGAAGGTCGGACAGCGGGTGACACGCGGGGATCCGCTGGTCACGATCCATTGCAACGACGACGCGGCATTGCCCCAGGTCGAGGCGATGCTGGCGCGGGCGTGGACCATCGGGGACGATCCGGTCACGCGCGGACCCCTGATCCTGGGGCGGGAGCCGGACTGAAGATCGGGTGGTGATGAGAAACAGACGCGAGCGGTGCTCGCGTCCCCAGGGGGGCGGGGACGCGCCCTGGACGCGATTCTGCGTTGTGGCTTCCCGTTGAACCTCGAATCGGAAAGGAGTCGGACATGCGTTTCGAATTTTGCAACCCCACGAGACTCGTGTTCGGCTGCGGCGTGCTGGGGCGCCTGGGCGAGGAGACGGCCCGGATCGGTCGCCGGGCCCTGGTCGTCATCGGCGGCGGGAGCGTGCGCCGCAACGGCACCCTGGACCGGGCGTTGCGCTCGCTGGCCGGGGCCTCGGTCGAGGCCGACGTGTTCGAGGGCATCGAGCCCAATCCGCGCCTGCCCACGGTCGTGCGCGGGGGTCGGGCCGCCGTCGGGTCCGGCGCGGACGTGGTCGTGGCCGTCGGGGGCGGCAGCGTCATGGACGCGGCCAAGGTCATCGCGGCCCTGCCGTTCTACGAGGGCGACCCCTGGGACATGATCCGGCACGGCCGGGAACGCCCGCGGGTGCCCGAGCGCGCGCTCCCGGTGATCACGGTCCCCACCCTCGCGGCCACCGGGTCCGAGATGAACGACGGTGCGGTCCTCACCAACCCGGACACCACGGAGAAGTCCTATGTCATCGCGCCGTGCCTGTTCCCACGGCTGGCGCTGGTGGACCCGGAACTCACCCTCACCGTCCCCCCGGACCACACGGCCTACGGGGTCGCGGACCTCGTGACCCACGTCACGGAGTCGTACTTCAACGGGGCGGACGGGACCCCGCTCCAGGACCGGATGGCCGAGGCCGTGGTCCACGTGGCGCTGGAGTACGGCCCCCGCGCGGTGCGCGACGGATCGGACATCGAGGCGCGCGAGCAGGTCCAGTGGGCCTCGGTCGTGGCCCTGAACGGGTGGATCCAGGCCGGGACCGCGGCCCCCTTCCCGGTGCACCAGATCGAGCACGTCGTGTCCGCGCACACCGACCTCGCGCACGGGGCGGGACTCGCGATCCTGTCCCCGGCGTGGATGCGGGTGGCCTGCAAGGCAACTCCTGAAAAGTACGCACAATTCGCGACGCGCGTGTTCGGGATCCCGGCCCGCGGTCCGGACGACCTGGACGCGGCCCGCTCCGGGATTGACCGGCTCGAGGCGTTTTTCCGCTCGCTCGGGTGTCCCACGCGCCTGTCCGAGGCGGGCATCGGCGCGGACCCCCTGGAACGCTATGCCCGCGACACCCTGCGGGTGGGCGGGGACGGCCGCACCCTCGCGGGCCGGCCGCCGATGGGCCTGGAGGACCTCCTCGAGGTCTTGCGGCTCGCGGCGTGACCCTCTGCGACGGACTCGACGAGCCCGATCGGCCAGGGAAGAGTTGACATCCCGCCCCCTCGCGATACGCTCGCCACGCGGGTGGGTTGGATGGACGAGATGGCGCCGCAGGATGAAGAGAACCTGGCGCGGGCGTATCACCGCGCGGTTCACGCCGCGGAGCGCGCGGGCGTGTCGGGCGACCCGGAGGCCCAGCTGACGGCGCCGGTCGCGACCCTGTTCGCCGGGGTGGCGGACCTC
>DYKK01000341.1 GCA_020722625.1 Anaeromyxobacter dehalogenans | reverse complement strand
TCGGTCAGGACCCGGCCTCGCGACTCCTCGGCCAGGACCTCCTGAATGCGCTCCCGCGCCCCGGGCCGCAGGAACCAGAACCGGGCCATGGTCGAGTCATACACCGCCGCGAAATCCACGCCGAATCGCAGGCCCGTCCGCGTGACCCTCTCCATCAGGTCGCTCGACCCGGTCACGCGCGTCATCCCGTGGTCCGAGAAGACGTGCAGGCGCACTTCCCCGTAGCGACGCCCGGCCGTCGCGACCACGTCGCGCAGCCATGCGTCGTACTCGCGCACCTTGCGCGCGGTCGCCTCGTGGTCCGGACCCCACCGGTGCATGACCCCGTCCAGACCGCCGAGGATCAGGTACGCGAACCGGATCCGCCCCTCCTCGAGCGCGGCCTTCAACCTCCCCACGTTTTCGGCCTCCGGCCGCCGCCAGTCCGAGAGGAAGAACGGGACGCCCCTCGCCCGGAAGTCGTCCAGGAAGGTCCGAACCCCCCCGACGATCCCGCCGGGCTGATAGATGTCTTTCTTCTCGGAGTAGTCGAACAACGGCAGATACCGGAAGGGGACGTGGTACAACTGGAAGTAGCCCCGCCATCCGCGCCACCTCGCGAAGGCCGCGCCGACCCGGCGGCGGAACCGCGCCCGGTCCGAGATCGCCGCCGGCAGCCGGCGAAGCGGCGCGAGGGCCCGGAACGGGGAATGCGCGGGGTCGTAGTCGTAAAAGGAAAAATGCCCGTGCTCGCGGGGCAGTCTCCCGGTCAGAATGGACGGATCGCACGTCGAGGAATATCCGAGCAGCGTGCGCAGCGGGGCCTTGACGCGAAGGAGGTCGTCCAGGAACGGTCCCCGATTCAGGACCTTCCACCCGAAGGCGTCCACGAAGACCGCGAGGACCACCCGTGAACCCGCGCCCATCCGGGACCCGCCCCCGAAGCGAAGACCGCGACAGCCGACCGTCATGCTAGGCCACCGGCGCGACAGGGTCAAACCTCCGTGGGAGGCCGCTGAAGAAAAAGGGTATCCCACCAGACCGGTCGGGTGGGACCTGGGGCCGCGACCGGGCTGTCGGGTCCCCCAGGAGAATTCCTGTGACTTTTCAGCGGCCTCCCGGCGGGGTCGTGACAGAAGACAGGTTCAGGGGACAGGTTCAGTGACAGGGGGCAGTGACAGTGCCGCATTGGACGCGATGGGCGGGGCATGACGGCGGTGTCACGTGCACCGCGACACCACCGGACGCCGGACCCCGGATCCCGGACCCCGAATGCCGGGTCCTGGGGCAAATGCAGTGGACAGGTTCAGAAGACAGGTTCAGGTTCAGTGTCAGTGTCCGTGCCAGTGCCGCGTCGGTCGCGGGGGACGGGGCGTCGTGGCGGATCCACGTGCACCGCAACCCCGGACACCGCATCCCCGACGCCCGTCCTGCCCGCGGCCCGCGGACGACGGTCACGGAAGGCACGCCCAGTCCGCCGCCGGGAACGCGCGGGAGACCGGGGGGGTCTGGTTGGCGAGGACGTGGAGGGTCCGGCGGTTTCGGGGCTCCGGCGTCTCGTCCGAGGTGGGGACCGCCGGGGCCTCCTCGCCGAAGCCCTGCCAGCAGATCCCGATGGCGAGCCCGTGGGCGCGGAACCACCTCGCGATGGCCTCGGCACGGCGGCGCGACAGGACGCGGTTGTAGTCCCGGTCCCCGACGGTGTCCGTGTAGCCGGCCACATACAGGCGCGCCGCGAAGGTGCTCGACAGCCGGGCGATCGCGTCGCGGACCTTCGCGAGGGTCCGCTCCATCTTGGGTTCCTCCGAGGAGCGGATGTCGGCGCGGTCGAACTCGAAGAGGACCTCCTCGTGCGGGACCTCGATGAAAAACGGCGTGGCCTCGACGCCGTTGTAAAACCCGTTCGCGTCGTATGCCGTCACCACGAGGCGCCCCACGGGCTCCCGCGGGGGGTCGAATCCGACCCGGACCGGCCGGCCGGCCGGGACCGAGACGGCCTCGTCGCGCGTCCCCAGCGAGGACCCGTCCGGGCGGAAGACCTCGACGCGCACGCGCGCCACCGCCTCCGAGGCGATGAACGAGACCTCTCCGCGCACCAGGTCCACGTCGCCCGGGCCGATCCGGATCTCGATGGGCCGGGCGACGACCACCTCGAACGTCAGGACGTCGGGTTCCCGCGAGCCGGCGTGGCGGACCTCGGCGACCCAGGAGGAGGTCCCCTCCGGGGCGTCCAGGGGAAACTCGCGGGTCTCGCCCGCCCGCAACGTCGCGACGCGGAGGGTCCCGGCCGCGCGGCCGTCCCTCCGCAGGCGCACCTCCAGCCGGCGTATCTCCTCGCGAGCATGCACGATCAGCGCGGGACGCTCGCGTCCCAGCAGGACCCGGGATCGGACTTCCACCTCGTAAGGGGGGGCGGCCAGGGCGGGCCACGACAGCAGGCACAGACAGGCGGCGAGCCATCCGGCGCGCCAGCCCCGGCGAAGGGCGCCCGCGACCCCCGGCCACGACACGCACCGAAGACGTCCTCGGATCCAGGATGTACGCCGGTCCGCGTGGGCAGAAACCGGCACAGCGGGCGCCGGCCGGGCCGCCAGGACCCGAGGGACCCGCGTCATCGGCGCTCCCGCACGGCCGGTGCGGCGGGCGTGGGACGGCCCGGCTCCACGGTCCGGACCGACCGGACGAGGTCTTCGAGGTCGAGGTCCATCTCGACCTGCGGCCCCTCGCCCTCCCCGACGACGTAGGCCCCCGACAGGCGCTGGCGCACGCGGGGGGAGGCCTCGTCCCCCGCGCGGACCACCACGAACAGCCCCTGGGAGAGACCGACGACCACCCGCCTCGGGACGGCCGGGAGGACCCCCGTCGCGGGAGGGCCGGCCGAAACGGTCCTCAAGAACAGGACCACCTGCTCGCCGGGCCGCAGGACCGGGGCCCCGGTCACGATCTGGCCGAGCCCGTCCACCTCGCCGCCGGGCGTGGTCACGACGACCTCCGACCCCGCCTCGCCCCGGACCGGCCGGTCCACCCGCACGACCACGTCCGTCACGATCCGGTCGGCGCGGGGCGGCGCATCGTAATGACTCGTGCGCGAGACCACGGTCCCGACCACGACGAGGTCCGCGCTTCGGGCCAGGTCCTCGAGGGTCATCCGCTCCAGGACGGCCGAGGCCGCGCTCCCAGCCGCCAGCACCCCGGCCGACAGGGCGGTCACGAAGGGCAGGCGCGTCATGGTCCCCCCACGATGGATCCGACGCGATGATAGCACTTCCCGCCCGAAACCGTGGACCGGACCCGATCCGGCGTCCCGATTTCGAAGGAACGACGGAATACGATGATTCGGCGCGGTTTCGTGCCGGCCGCGCTCACCCCGCCTCCAGGTCGAACTCCTGGACGTCGAACCAGAACCCGAGCCCCTGG
>DYKK01000340.1 GCA_020722625.1 Anaeromyxobacter dehalogenans | reverse complement strand
CCCTCTGCTGGAGGTGGACCCCGGTGTCCCGATGCACGTCGAGATGCTGCGTCGCGGACCCCGCCGCATCCTCCACGCGGTGAATCTGGCCGGGGTGGACAAGACGTTCTCGGTCGAGCCCACGACGGCCCGCATCGGCGTCCGGGTGGAGGCCTCGGAGCCGGTGTCCCGCGTCGTGGAATCGTCCGCCCGCCGGGAACAGGACGAGGACATCCCCTTCACGCGCGACGGGGACCTCGTGACCTTCGACGCGAGGGTCGAGGTCCACTCCATCTTTGTGATCGAGTGATTGCCTCCCGGCGGGTTTGCGGGTATAAATGCGCCCGCCGCGCGCGCGGCTGGCGTCTCGTCTCGGAGGGACCATGTACGAAACCTCGGACATCCGCAAGGGCCTCAAGGTCAAGATGGACGGCGACCCCTGGATCGTTGTGGACTTCCAGTTCGTGAAGCCGGGCAAGGGGACGGCGTTCACACGCACCCGCCTGAAGAACCTGAAGACCGGCCAGGTCCTCGAGCGGACCTTCAAGACGGGCGAGAAACTGGAGGAGGCCGCCTTCGAGGAGCGGTTCACGACGTACCTGTACTCGGACGGGACGAACTACGTCTTCATGGACAAGAACGACTTCGAACAACTGATGGTCCCGGCGGACCTCGTCGGAGACGCGTCCCGTTTCCTGCTGGAGAATATGGACGTGACCCTCCTGTTCTACGAGGGCGCGCCCATGAGCGTGGACCTGCCGACCTTCGTCACGGCCGAGGTCGTGCGGGCGGAGCCCGGGGTCCGAGGGGACACCGCGACCGGGGTGACCAAGCCCGCCTACATCTCGACAGGCGCGCAGGTGGACGTGCCCCTGTTCATCAACGAGGGCGACGTGATCAAGATTGACACCCGCGACGGGACCTACGTCGAGAGGGTGAAGCGGTGATCGTGCCTTGCCGTCCGACCTGATCCGGTTCCACCGCGGGGGATTGAAGGACCACCTGGTCCGCCGCGCCCGATTGCTCGACCGGTTGCGCCGCTGGTTCGCCGGCCGGGGATTCCTGGAGGTCGAGACCCCGATCGTCTGCTCCTCCCCGGGGGTCGAGACGCACCTCGCCGCGCTCGAGACGCGCGTGTCCGGGCGCACCATGTACCTGACCACGAGCCCCGAGTTCCACATGAAGCGGCTCGTGGCCGTGGGCTTTGATCGCGTGTTCCAGGTGACCCGCGCCTTCCGGGACGGCGAGCGGGGCGCGCTGCACAACCCGGAATTCACGATGGTCGAGTGGTACCGGGCCGGCGCGGGGTACGAGGCGATCCTGGAGGACTGCGAGTCCCTGCTGCATGACCTGGCCGTGGGCCTGCGCGGCGAGCCCGTCGCGCCCGGCGTGCCCGGGGTGCGGGACGCGGTGTCCCTCGCACCCCCGTTTTCGCGCCGGACCTTCCGCAACGCCTTCCGGGACGCGGGGGTCGAGGGGTCGCTGGGCCTGCCGCCGGACGACCGCACGCGGGTCTTCGTGGACCGGGTGGAGCCGCTGATCGGGCGGCGCGAGGCCGAGTTCCTGATCGAGTACCCGGCGGACATGGCGTCGCTGGGACGGCTGAAGCCGTCCGACCCCTCGGTCGCGGAACGCTTCGAGCTGTACGCGGGGGGCCTGGAGGTCGCGAACGGGTTCACCGAGGTGTGCGACGCGGACGAGTTCCTGGCCCGCTGCGCCTGGCACCGGGCCGAGCGCCGCCGCCGGGGCCTCCCCGAGTATCCCGTGGACGAGCGGTACGTGACCATGCTGCGCAACGGCCTGCCCCCTTGCGCGGGCGTGGCCCTGGGGTTCGACCGCGTGGTCATGCTCCTGTGCGGAGCCGCGGCGATTGACGAGGTCCTGGCCTTTCCGGTGGACCAGGCCTGACCCACCCCACGAAAGCAAAATGCTATCATCGCCACGGGCCGGCCCGGCCGGCCGCGGTCCCGGAGGCGCGGAGGGGCGATGAGGTCCTGGCTCGTCGCGGCCCTGGGCCTGACCCAGGTCGCCTGGACCCAGTATTTCACCACCACGGGGATGCCGGTCCGCTGGAACCGGGCCGAGGTCGTGATCCAGAGCGATTCGCGCGGGACCGCCGACGTCCCGGGAGACGCCGAGTTCGGCGCGGTGTCCCGGTCCATGGACACCTGGAACGCCGTGTCCTGCCCGCACCCGCTCCTGAAGGACGGGGGCCGCGTGTCCGGCGTGAAACCGGGCAGCGACACCGGCCGGAACCTCCTGATCTGGTGGGACGACCCGGCGGACTGGTCCACGCCCGGGATGGAGCACGTGATCGCCCTGACCACCCTGTACTACGACGACCGCAGCGGGGTCGCAGCCAAGTTCGACATGGAGTTCGCGGATTTCTCGTATCGCTTCACCGTCACAGACGACCCGGCCCTGGCCCAGACCGACGTCCAGAACACGACCACCCACGAGTTCGGCCACGTCCTCGGCCTGGACCATTCCAAGGACCCGGACGCGACCATGTACTACTCGGCCTCCCCCGGGGACACGAGCAAGCGGACGCTGTCCCCCGACGACGTGACCGGGCTGTGCGCCGTCTATTTCGACTGGCCCCGACCCGGCCCGGACTCGCCCTCGGTCGTCGAGAGCGGCCTGGTGGTCGAGGAGACCGGTGCGTCGGGGGGAGGCTGCCGGACGACCCCGGCGCCGCTGCCGGTGGGGCTCGCCCTGGTTTCGGCCGCGTTCGTCCTGGGCCTGGGGAGGCGCCTGCGTCGCGTCCGGCCCGCCGCGACGTCGCGGATGCCCGAGGAGCACGTTGACCCGCCCCCTCGCACCCCCTATCATGATCGTGGGCGGTTCGGAGGCAGCGTCATGGAATCTCTGTGTGGCCGAAGGGTTCGTGGGTTCACCCTGCTCGAACTGATGGTGGTCGTCGTGATCCTGGGCGTGCTGGCCACGGTCGCGGTCTTCTCGTACAAGCGCTACCTGCAGCGCGCGCGGCTGCAGGAGGGCGTCGCCTTCCTGATGGACCTCCAGCTGAAGCAGGAAACCTACTTCACGACCTATTCGCAGTACGTGGACACAGGCACCACGGTGAACGACTTCTACCCCGTGGATGCAGACTTCAAGTCGGACCTGCTCCCGGTCTCCTGGGGGTGGGACTGCTCGGCCACGGGCCTGACCACGGCCGAGCAGGGCTTCTGCGCCCTGGGCCTGAACCCCGCCGCGCCCGAAACGTGGTTCCAGTACGTGACCATCGGGTGGGCCCCGGGCGACGCGGCCCCGCCCGCCGACTACATCCCGGACCCGTCCCGACGCTGGTGGTTCGCGCGCGCGCGGACCTACTGGGGCCCGTCTGAAACCCTCCCCGTGGAACTGCGCCTGTCGTCCCAGTTGCCCGAGGTGCTCGAACTGATGCCGTGATCGGCTGGGTCC
>DYKK01000008.1 GCA_020722625.1 Anaeromyxobacter dehalogenans | reverse complement strand
AAGCGAGCGAGCACGGGAGGACGTGCCGGTGGCACGTCCGATAGATGGGGGGGGGCGGGAAGTCGCGGCCCCAGGGTGGCGAAATGAAACGAAGCAGATTGGATGTTGATTGAAAGAATTGCAGGAATTGACCGCGCATTTGGGCGTCCGCTCGACCTGATCTATCATGGGTCGGAGGCCCGATGTCCTCATCGCCGCTCCCACGCAGGATTCACGTCCTCGGCATCGGCGGGACCGCCATGGCCGGCATCGCGGGCCTGTTCCGCGACGCCGGGAGCGAGGTGCGAGGCTCCGACGCGGCCCTGCCCTACCCCCCGATGGGCCCGCTCCTGCGCGACCTCGGCATCCCGGTCATGGCCCCCTACGCCCCCGAAAACCTCGACTGGGGGCCGGACCTCGTGGTCGTGGGGAACGTGATCCGGCGCACGAATCCCGAGGCCGTGGCCCTGATGGAACGATGCCTCCCGTTCTGTTCCATGCCCGAGGCCCTGCGGCGCCACTTCCTGGCCGGCCGCCGCCCCCTCGTGGTCGCCGGGACGCACGGGAAGACCACGACGACCTCCCTGGTCGCCCACCTCCTCGCGTCCCAGGGACTCGACCCCGGCCTCTTCGTCGGCGGAATCCCCGTCAACTTCGGCCGCAACCACCGTACCGGCACCGGGGACTTCTTCGTCGTGGAGGGCGACGAGTACGACACGGCCTTCTTCGACAAGGGGCCGAAGTTCCTGCACTACGCCCCGGAAGCGGCCGTGATCCTCAACATCGAGTTCGACCACGCGGACATCTTCCGCGACCTCGACGCGGTCATCGCGGCCTTCGCCTCGCTCGCCGCGATCCTGCCCCCGGGCGCGCCGCTCCTGGTCCCCGAGGGGTCGGACACCTGCGCGCGGGCCGTGGCGTCCACCCCCGCCCGGGTCGTGACGTTCGGCATCGCCTCCGGAACGTGGCGCGCCGCGGGCGTCCAGGTCGAGTCGGGCCTGACGCGCTTCACCCTGACCCGAGACGGACGCCCCGTCGCGGAATTCGCCTCCCCCCTGATCGGCCGCCACAACCTGCACGACACGATCGCGGCCCTCGCCCTGGTCCACGAGGTCGGGGCCGCCGGTCCGGGACTTCGCGAGGGTCTGGCCTCCTTTCGCGGGGTCCGCAAGCGGCAGGAACTCGTCGGGGAGGCCGGCGGGGTCCGGGTGTTCGATGACTTCGCGCACCACCCCACCGCGGTCCGCGAGACCCTGCGCGCCTTCCGGACCGCCTTTCCGGGCTCCCGCATCCTCGCCCTGTTCGAGCCCGAGTCCAACACGAGCCGCAGGCGCGTCTTCCAGCAGGAGTACGCGGAGGCGTTCGCCGAGGCGGACGAGGTCCTCTTCTTCCGGCCCCTCGAGAAACCCGACCACCTCGCGCCCGAGGAGCGCCTGGACATGGATCGGTTGTGCCGGGACATCGCCGGGCGCGGCGTTTCCGCGCGCATGGTGCCCGACATCGAGGACCTCGCGGGCGAGGCCGCGCGCATCGCCCGTCCCGGCGACGTCATCGTGGGCATGAGCGGCCGTGACTTCTGCGGGGTCCATCACCGGGTCCTGCAACGGCTGCGGAATCGCGGCGGGACGCCCCAGAATCCGCCAGCAAATTCCGAAATATCATGAAGGCGCTTCACAACGGCCATGTGCCGATGCACTACCTTGGAGCCACGACCCCGGATCCCGGACCCCGGATGCTGGACGCGTGACAGGGGACAGCTCGGTGGACAGGTCCAGGTTCAGTGACAGGGGCAGTGTCGGCGCCACGTTGGAGGCTGGGTGCGGGGCGTTGACGATGGGTGCACGTGCCCCGCGACCCCGGACCCCGGATGCCGGAAGCCCGCGACGACCGGCAATCGCGGCGGCGAAATCGCGGTGGCGGATCAGGGACGCGACCCCCGCCTTGACACCGCGGAGGGGGGACACTAGAGTTCGTCCACTGCGGCGGATGGGCCGCGATGGAGGGTGGCGACCCATGACGGACGACCTGCGGTTCGATGTGAGGCTCGTCGAGCGGATGCTCGGTTCGGGGGCGCTGTCCCGCGAGGAGTACGAGAAGTACCTCAAGGCCCTTCCGGACCTCTCCTCGCGGGTCGTGGTCGCGGACCCCGCGCCGGAAGCCGATGGAGGACCCGCGCCCGCGTCCACGGCCGCGCCCGCGAAGAAGCGCGCGAAGAAGAAGTAGGCGAACAGGGGGCCCGCCATGGCCGAGGAACGGAACACGACGTGCGACGAGGCGATCCGACCGCAGGAGGTCGCCTTTTCGACGTTCATCCTGTCGCTCGGGACGTCGGCCCTGGTGCACCTGGGCCTCGCCGAGGACCCCGCCACGGGCCGCAAGCAGGCCAATCTCCCGATGGCCCGCCACGTCATTGACATCCTGACCATGCTCAAGGAGAAGACGGCGGGCAACCTCGAGGAGGACGAGGTCCGACTGCTGGACAACCTGTTGTTCGACCTGAGGCTCAAGTTCGTCGAGGTGTGCCGGACTCAGAACCCCTGAAGGCAATCACAACGGAGGACCTCATGGCCACATCGAAAAACCTCGTGCACTTGCAGGACGCGACCTTCGACCAGGAGGTGTTGAAGGCGGACGTGCCGGTCCTCGTGGACTTCTGGGCCCCGTGGTGCGCTCCGTGCCGCGCCATCGCGCCCGCCGTGGAAGAGATCGCCGACGCCTACAAGGGCCGGATCAAGGTCGGGAAGATGAACGTGGACGACCACACGCGCGTCGCCTCGCAATACCAGATCACGGCGATCCCCACGCTCCTGCTGTTCAAGAACGGACAGGTCGTCCAGCAGATCATCGGCGCCGTGCCGAAGCACCGGCTCGTTCAGGCCGTTGAAGCAGCACTCTGACCGTTCGGGCGCGCCTCGCCCGTCACCGGTGGCGGAATCCCATGCGGGGCGGCAGCGGGATCGGACGTCCTCCTTTCGTCAGCCGGATGCGCGGCCGGATGCGTTCGAGAAGGGTCCCGATGCGGGTGAAACCGGCGGCCGCGAGGGCGTCCTCGGCCTCGGGTGACGCACACACGACCAGTTCGTAGTCCTCCCCCCCGGCCAGCGCGGCCTCCAGGGGATCCCTCCCGGTGACTCGCGCCCCTTTGTCCGCCTCGGGGTGCCGGGGAAACCGCTCGACCTCTACTTCCGCCCCGAGGCGCGAGGCGCACAGCACGTGCCCGAGGTCCTGGAGCAGGCCGTCCGACACGTCAATCGCCGCGTGCACGGCCGGATTCCCGACCAGGGCGGCCGCCAGGTCCAGGCGGGGCCGGGGTCTCCGCCACGCCCGCACCAGTCCCGGAAACCGCCAGGCCGCGCGCCGCGCCCGCTCGAGCACGGCGAGTCCCAGGGCCGCCGCCCCCACGGGTCCGCTCACGAAGACCCCGTCCCCGACCCGCGCCCCCCCCCGGGTCAGGACCCGCCCGCCCACCGGTTCCCCGAGCGCCGTGACCGTCACCTCGAACGGCCCCCATGTCTCGGCCACGTTCCCCCCGGACACCCCGACTCCGAACTCCCGGCACGCCCCGGCCATCCCGCGCGCCACGCGGAGGACCGTTGCATCGCGGGTCCTTCTCGAGACGCTCAAGTTCATGACGAGACTCGTGGGGTGCGCCCCCATCGCCGCGAGGTCGGACAGGTTCACGGCCACGGCCTTGTAGCCCACGTCTTCCGGCTTGCAGAGGTCCCAGCGGAAGTGGGTGTCCTCCACCAGGCAGTCGGTCGTCGCGACCAGCCGGCCCGTCTCGACCCTGAAGACCGCCGCGTCGTCCCCCGGGCCGATCACGACGCGCGGATCCCGCTGGGGCGCGCCTCCGGCCTCGAGGGTCGCGAGGATTCGCGCAATGAGGCGGAATTCGTCCACGTCACGCCCTTTGGAGGTCAGGGAGCGGGGACGCCGCACTCCTCCGCGCCGGCGTCGTCACAGGCCGCCCGGATGGTCCCCTGGGAAATCTCGAACACCGTCACGGTCCGACCCACCACCCGCCCCCCTCGCACCTCCAGGTCGCCGGTCGCCCCGTGAAAGGCCAGTCCTTCCCCCCACCGGGCGATGGCGTCCGGGTCGCCTTCCGCCCCCTCCCCGCCCGCGGGGGTCCCGGCACCTCCCGCGCCCCGCGAGCGCATCCCCGCGGCCGGCAACGCCCTCGCCAGGGAGGCCGCGTCGCGGACCTCGGCCTCCAGGACGTCCCGCTCCCCCTCCGGCAGCGCCACGTCCGCGAACCGGGCCCCGTTCAGGTCGTCCCCGAGTCGCGACACCCGGGCCCGGTCGTTCCACAGGCTCGTCCCCGTGACCAGGAGGGCCGGACAGGTCCCCTCCCCCTTGCGGACCGGCACCCCCTCGAACTCGAGCAGGGACACGAGTCGCATGGCCCGGGCCAGGTCGAACCCGAGGAACAGGACCTCGCCCTCGCAGGGCCGTCCATCGTCCGCCTTCCCGCGCTCCGCCGCGAACGCCTTGGCCGCCTTGGCGAGGTCCTCGTCCGATGGCACCGCGCGCTCCGTCCTGATCTGCCCTCCCCCCGCCTCGAAGGCGGCCCGGAACGCCTGGGCCACCTCCCGCCCGAACGGAGTGTCCGGCGCCAGCACGTGCGCCACGGTCCGTTTCGCGGTCTCGATTCCGTGGCGCGCCACCGCGGCGACGGTCTCCGACCTCCGGGTGCGCACCCAGATCACGTGCGCCCGCGCCCGGTCATCCGGGTCCCGGCCCAGGGCCAGCAGCGGCATGGCCGCGGCCTCCGCCGCCTCCGACATTGTCCGCGATTCCCGGTCGCCGAGCCCGCCGATCGCGAGGGCGCACCCGCTGTCCCGGGCCTTCCCCACCTGCGTGGCCGGTCCCGGGTCCTCGCTGTCCAGGACCCGGACCATCACGCCGTCGCCCAGGGCCTCCTCGAGGGATCGAAGGGCACGGCGCCCCAGGCCCGCGTGCGGACCCGACAGGGGGAGGATCAGGCAGACCGCCGCGGGACGGGCCGGAATCGCCTGTTCGGCCTGCGGCGACGCGGCGGGGACCTCCTGGCCCGAGACGCGCGGGACCGCCAGGAACGCGACACACCACCCGATCACGCTGACAGTTCCTGGGGTGTTTCGAACGGACGTCAGGAGGACGCCTCCCGGTACATCAGTTCCGCGATCCGGTAGGACGACTTCTCGAGCGCCTTGATCGCCTGGAGGATCGCGGCCATGTCCTCGCCCGACCGGGCCCGCCGGCACGCCTCGATGTCCGCGTGGATCTGGGCGATCTCCTCGTCGGTCAGGTAGTTCAGGAATTCCTCCAGCGACCGCTCGGTCGTGTAGATCAGCCCCTCCGCGCGGTTCTTCAGTTTCGCCAGTTCGTGGCGGGCGTCGTCCTCGCGGGTCAGTTCCTGGGCCTCCCGGATGATGCGCTCGATGTCCTTCTCGCTGAGCCCCGATGTGGGCCGTACCCGCACGCTCTGCTGGTTTCCGGTCCCCAGGTCGCGGGCCGACACGCTCAGGATGCCGTTCACGTCCACCTCGAAGGTGACCTCGATCTTCGGAATCCCGCGGCGGGCCGGCGGGATGCCGAGGAGTTCGAACCGCGCGAGGGACTTGTTGTCCCGCGCCATGGGCCGCTCTCCCTGGAGCACGTGGATGTTCACGAGGGGCTGGTAGTCCTCCGCCGTGGTGAAGACCTCGCTCACCGAGCAGGGGATCGCGCTGTTCCGCTCGATCAGTTTCGTGAAGATGCCGCCCTGGGTCTCGATCCCGAGCGACAGGGGGATGACGTCGAGCAGGACCACGTCCCCCATTTGCCCCTGGAGAATCCCGCCCTGGATCGCGGCCCCCACGGCGACCGCCTCGTCCGGGTTGACCGTCCGGGTGCCCTGCATCTTGAAGAAGGCCGTGACCTTCTGCTGCACGAGGGGCATCTTGGTCATCCCGCCGACGAGGATCACCTCGTCCAGGTCCGCCACCGAGTGGCCCGCGTCCTGGAGCGCCATCCGGCACAACTCCAGGGTCCGGTCCACGAGGTCCTCGGTCAACTGCTCGAGGCGCGACCTCGACAGGGTCACCTGGAGGTGCCTGGGCCCCCGGTCGTCCGCGAAGATGAACGGGAGGTTGATCTCGACCTCGCGGGAGGCCGACAGGTCAATCTTCGCCTTCTCGGCCGCGTCCCGGAGGCGTTGCCAGGCCACCAGGTCGTCGAGCAGGTTGACCCCGTGCTCCCGCTTGAACTCGGCCACGAGCATCTCGACGATGCGCGCGTCCACGTCGTCCCCGCCCAGGAAGGTGTCCCCGTGCGTGGTCTTGACCTGGAAGACGCCCTCGCCGATCTCCAGGATCGAGATGTCGAAGGTGCCGCCGCCGAAGTCATAGACCGCGATCCGGCCGCTCGACCGCCGCGACAGGCCATACGCCAGCGCCGCCGCGGTGGGCTCGTTGATGATCCGCAGGACGTTCAGGCCCGCGATGCGGCCCGCGTCCCTCGTGGCCTGGCGCTGCGCGTCATCGAAGTAGGCGGGCACGGTCACCACCGCGTCCTCGACCCGCTCCCCGAGATACTCCTCCGCGTACTCGCGCATCTTCGCCAGGATCACGGACGAGATCTCGGGGGGCGAGAAGACCTTGCCCCCGATCTCCACCGCCGCGTCCCCGTTCTCGCGCTTGACGACCTTGTACGGATACGACGCCGCGACCCGCTGGACCTCGGGCGAATCGAACTTGCGGCCCATGAGCCGCTTCACCGCGAACACCGTGTTGCGGGCGTTGGTGATGGACTGCCGCTTGGCCACGCTCCCGACCAGGCGCTCGCCGTCGTCGCTCACCGCGACCACCGACGGAGTCGTCCGGCTCCCCTCCGTGCTGGGGATCACGACCGGGTTGCCGCCCTCCACGACGGCAACGCACGAGTTCGTGGTCCCCAGGTCGATGCCGATCACGGCCATTCTTGCACTCCCATCCTCATCCCAAAGGCGGGCCCCCCGGTGGTCCCTCCGACGCGTTCGGGTCGCCGTCGCTCGCTCGACACGCTATCAATTTATCACGACAAGACGGGAGTGCAAAGGGGAAAACACCGACCACGATCCGCCATCCCGGTCTCGGAAGAACGACGGAACAGCTTGATTTGTCGCGGTCCCGTGCCAGCCGCGACCTGGAAGTCGCGGCCCCAGGGGGGTGAAATGAAACGAAGCAGATTTCCTGTTTATTCAAAGAATTGCGGAAATTGACGACGGATTTGGGGCCGACTCCCCTGTCCGCCCTACAGGATGGATTCCGGCACGAAGACGATGTCCCCGGGCCGCAGGAAGAAGTTGCGCGCCCTCCCCTCGCTGATCTCGTTCACAGGGACCACGGTCCGGGTCTCCTCGCCGTTCTCGACCCGGGTCACGACGACCGCGTTCGGGCGCGCGATCTTCGTGAACCCGCCCGCGAGCGTGATCACGTGAATGATCGTCATCCCGTCCTCGTACGGAAACGTGCCCGGCTTTGCGACCTGGCCGAGGACGTACACCCGCTTGCTGACGAGTTCCTTGACCGTGACCGTGACGAAGGGGTCCCTCAGATAGCCGTTCGCGAGACCCTCGCGGACCCTCTCGGCCACCTGGGAGGGGGTCGCGTCTCCAATCTGGAGGGTCCCGAGCAGGGGATAGTCAATGCTCCCGTCCGCCCCGACCTGGAACTCCCCGGACAGTTCCTTCTCCTGGAAGACGCGGATCTCGATCACGTCCCCGGGACCCAGGGCCGCGTTGGCCTGACTCGCCCGGACCATCTCCCCGAGGTCCGGTTCGTACGCGACCCGCCCCCCGCAAGCCCCCGCGGCCCACAGGCATGCGACCGCGACGCCCACGCGGGTCCGGACGGTCCGTGACAGGCGAACGATGGAAGAAGACGCCATGGATCAGTACACGACCCTCAGGCCGCCGAAGACCTGGTGAACGAGGTAGCGGCCCCGATCGGTCCCGTTCGCGGTCGTGACCTGGAAGTCCGTGAGGATCGCATCCAACTCGTAGCCGGCCTCGACCTCGAGGTACCGGAAGATGGACCACTGAACGCCGGCCCGGGCCCGCAGCGCGTGGTCGCGCCGGGAGGTCTGGTTCGCGGCGAACGCGGTCTGGGCGGTGTTGAGGGTCGCCGGGTCGAGCGAGGCGTACTGGACGTAGGTGTATTCCCCCGAGAGGTCCAGGTTGACGCGCCGGAAGACCTGGAGCCCGAACCGGAAGTAGCCCGTGTCCCCCAGGTACCAGTTCGCGTAGTACGAGTCCTCGAACCCTCGCCGGTAACCCGCCTCCAGCAGGACGGAGTGTACGGGCTGGAAGGCGACGCCCGCCTCGCCGATGACGTTGGTGAACTCCGTGCCCTCCTTGTAGAACCCCTTGCCCAGCCCGACCAGGAGGACCGCGCCGATCTTCCGGGTGATGAAGCCGCGGACCCCGGCCTGGACCCGCAGGGGCATCGAGTTCACTCGCAGGCCGGCCGTGGTCTTGCGCCACTGCCGGACCTGGAAGTCCGCGTCCAGCAGGATCGTGGTCTTGGGCATCAGGTCCCAGGTGCCGAGCAGGCGCGCCTCGTGGGACCAGAAATCGAGCTCCTCGTACTTGTCGTACAGCTGAAAGTTGAAGGCGTACGACAGCGCGACCTGAAGCGCCCCGCCTCCCGGCCGGATCTGGACGCCCGCCTCCGCGTGGTTGAAATTCCGGTCGTACCGGGACGACGACGACAGGTTCGGCGGCAACTGCTCCCGCTTGAACTGGTCCAGGACGAAGAACCCCACGACCGCGCGGGGCAGGAAGTCCGCGCGAAGGGTCGTTCCAGCACCGAACCTCCCCTGGTCCCTCGCGTTCGGATCACTGGAGAAATACTGGTTGATCCGGGCATCCACGTCCCAGCGCAACCGGACGAAGGACGGCGTAGGATTGACGAGCCGGAAGCCCGGGATCACGCCCAGGATGACCGCCGACGACGGCCCCTCCTCGGACGCCTCGCGGAACAGGTTCGTGTCGTAGCGACCCTCGACCGTCAGGAACGGAGTGAACACGAAGTCGCCCGCACGGACGCCTCGCTCCTCGTCGTCGCGCACCGGGGGCAGTTCCAGTCCCACCTGGGCGCCGGCCACCCCTTCCAGAACCCGCAGGAGTCCGCCCACCGCGAGCAACAGTCCCGCGCGCCACCCTGTCCATGACCGTCGTTTCACCACCCCATCTTCCCCTTGCCGCCGCCGGGCTCCGTCTTCCTCCCCAAGGGAGCCCCGGCGGTCACCGACCACCGGCGGGTCCCCGCCGCCGGTCTCGAACGAGACCGCGATCCGGCCCTATGGGCCGCCCTGTTCGTACGCTACTCGACCGCCTCCTCGTCTCGGGCCGGACGAAACGCCTCGTCGAACCCATCAGTAGAACGGACTTACGGACGGTGGAGGTTCGATCCAAACGGTCAAGATGTCAAGTCCGAATCGCGTATCGTAAAGCGGGAGGTCGGGATCCTGGGTCCGATCCACTTGCGGTTCGCCCTCGAACACCAGTTCCGCCGCCGGGCCGCCGCACCCCTTGGCCTGGGCGTGCCATTCGCGGACCTTGTTCCGCGCCATGGTCAGTTTCACGAACTCCTGGGTCGCGGCGTTGCGGTCGTTCGCGATCACGGCCTGCCTCAGGCTCAGGCGGTACTGCTCGGACAGCCGCGCCATCCCCTTCAAGGAGGTCATCACCCCGCTGACGCACTGCACCCGTCCCAGGTCGTTCGCCTCCTGCGCCTCCGACAGGCCCGCCAGCACGTCCGAGACGAGGTCGTTCATCTCCTGAACGTAGGCATCGCCCAGCCTCTGCATCTCGGCCAGGTCCATCCGGGCCAGTTGCTCGGGCTGAAGCGCGACGTCCCCTCGCTCGTCCGCCCGCGCGAATCCAGGCCACCCCGCGACCATCGCCGCCGCGACTCCGATGATGACGGTCTTCATGACGACCTCCTGTCGTTCCGACCCGTTCCCGCTCCAAAAGGGATTCTATCCCTTCTGCAACAAGAAAGGATACGAAAACGTGACCTCTCCTTCATCGGGGGGCGAGAACCGCCACGCCCGGACCTTCTGGGCGATGCAGGTCCCGATGGCCGCGTCGCCGGTCGTGTTCTCGGTGATCTGGATGTCCGTGATCGTCCCGGCCCGCCCGATCGTGAACCGGATCGTCACCTTCCCCTGCACGTCCGGGTTGACCTTCAGACTGCGTTCGTAGCAGATCCGGATCGCGCTCATGCGCCGGCGGAACACGCTCTCGACCGCCGCCTTGTCAATCCGTCCGATCCCGGTCTGGTCCCCGAGCGTCCCCTCGCGGATGCGGACCTTGACCTCCTCCTCGCGAGCCCCGCCCGCGACCTGGGCCGCGGGTCGCGTGGGTCCCATCTCGTCGCGCCCCAGTTTCTCGTAGGTGGTCCCCTGTCCCGAGCCACCGCCCGGCGGACCCGCCCGGAAGCCCGAAGGGGCCGCCCCGGCCCGGGCCACCTCGACCCCCTTGGTGTCCCACGCGGACGTCAGCCGCGCCGCCGCGGACCCGTGCTCGACCCCCGCTCCCTGGATGGCGTCAGGGCCCGCGCCGTACCCCCCAAGGTGCCGAAGGATCGTGGTGTTGCGCACCTTGGCCAGTTTCTTGCGGTACTGGTCCTCCGCGCTCTCCGAGTTCCCCGCGGAACGCTGGGGCCGCCGGGCCGTCTTCTTCCCGGCGGTCTCCTCCGGCCCGGCCTCCTCCCCGGTCGTCTCGCCGCCCTCGCCCGGCCCCGTGGCCTGGGCCTTCGGCTTCTCGGGGGGAAGGCGGCGCTCGACCTCTGCCTTGAGAAGTTCATACGCGTCCGCGTAAGGCTTCACCTTCTTCACCTGGAACTGGCCCGTGGTCCTCCACCAGTACTGCACGCCGCCGATGCCCCCCGCCTGCACGATGAGCGAGACCATGAGCGCCAGGAGCAGCGGCGCGTCGATCCGGGACAGGACGCCGCCCTTCGCGGCCGCCGGCAGTTCGAGTTTGGGCACCGGTGGAGGCGGGGCCACGAACTGGAACAGGAGGCTGACCTCCCCGAAGACGAGCCTCCCGCGCGAGGCCTCGTCGAGCGGGAGCAGAAAGTAGGTCCCGCTCGCCCGCACCAGGTTGCTGCCCTTCAGTTCCCCGAGTTCCAGCAGTCGGTCCCCGACCGAGACGCGCCCGGTCATGCCGGCCGTGAATCGCAGGAAGTACCGGCCCCGCTCGAGCACGAACAGGCGATACGACTCCGGCAGCCTGGCGATCGGAAGGATGAACGTGCACTTCGGGGACGCGCCGACCGTCACGTCCCCGCGCTTCCTCAGGAGCCGCTCCTCGATGATGCGGCCCTCGTGGACGATTCCGACCCTGAGGATCTTTCCTTGCGCCTTGTCCGCCATCCGTCTTTCGCCCGGGAAGCCGCGGGACGCGCGTCCCGGCCTCCATCCGTCGTCAGTACCGCGTCGAGCTCCGCACCACCGCAAACCGCATGTTGGAGAGGCCCGCGAGGCCCGCGGTGTGCACCACCTCCGCGACCAGGCGGAACGGGATGTCCCGGTCGCAGATGATGTTCACGACCCCCTTGAACTCCCGGCGCAATTCGCGGTTCTCCTCCTGCTGCTGCTTGACCTTCTCCTCGAGTCTCGCGAGCAGCGGCACGATCGCGAAGGAGTTCTCGTCCCCGTTCTCCTTGTAGGTCTTGTCCACATAGAACTCCATGGTCTTCAGAACCTGGAGTTCCTCGGGCGAACACTCGGCCGGGTTCATGTCGCAGTAGGTCCGCCGCTGGATCTGCTCCTCCCCGCAGGCCCGGCCGCCGGGCATCCGGCAGTCCACGCGGACGACCTCCTTCTGGTCCACCGACACGAACCCCTTCTTGATGGTCAGAGGGATCGCGTCCTCCGGGGTCAGGGGGGTCGTGGATCGGGCCAGCAGGAGGTGCGCGTCCTGCTTGACGTTCAGGGGGTCGGACGTCAAGGTGACCAGGAGAAAGATCAGGAGGATGGTCAGCGCGTCCATCAGGGACGTGATGCTGAACGGCCACTCCGCCTCGCCCCGCTTGCGCATGGTCCGGGCGACCTTGTTGCGGCGCCTCGCCTGGATGGCGAACAGTTCCTCCGAAGTCAGGACCGCGCCCCCGGCGGAAGGCTCGCCGCCCCGATCCCCCGGGCCCCCCTGGATGTCCTGCTCGTCCGCCATGTTGCCTCCTTCCCGGGACGACCCGGGCCGCCGGCCTTCACTCCGCCACGACGAAGACGACCTGCGGGAACATCAGGCGAGGCCGCCCCTCGTCGTCCGTGGCCTCCGGGGCCTCGGAGTACGATTTCAGGTCCTTGTACCTCTCGTCCTTCAGTTCGACCCGGGCCGCGTCAATGGTCCGCGCGATGGTCTCCCATGTCACGTCCGGCTCCGCCCCGATGTTGATCGTGGTTTCGCTGCGGAACTTCTTCTTGATCTCGACCAGTCTGGCGTACAACTCCGGATAGTCGTAATCCGTGACCCTACGCCCGTCCGGGGTCTGGAAGGACTTCTTCGGGATGTTGATGTCCGCCTCGCCCTCGGCCAGTTCCTTCTCCATCTTGACGGCGAAGCCCTGCTCGGTCAGCAGGACCGTGAGGTTCAGGGGTTTCTTCTGCTCGTCCCCCGCCTCCTGGGGAGCCGGGGCCCCGATCTTGGGCGCGGACACCGGCTGCAGTTTGATCTCGTAGAACGAGAACGCGTACACGAGGAGCGGGATCAGGATGCAGATCAGGCCCATGATGGGCTTCAGGTCAATGTCCACGTCCGCCTCGTTCAGGCGGCTCTTCCTCTCGGACGGTAGCCTGGCCATGTCGTCGCCTCCCCGCGGTCCAGGGTCCCCGCGTCAGGCCGTGGTGGGCCGCTCCTCTCCGCCCCGGCTGATGCCCGCCTTCAGGCGCGAGATCAACAGGTTCTCGAGTTTCGCCGAGTACTGGTCAATCTCGTCCACGATCTTGCGGGCCATGTTCGACAGCACGATGTGAACCAGGAGCGTCGGGATCGCCACGAGCAGCCCGAACGCCGTCGTGTACATCGCGACCGCGATACCGGTCGAGAGGACCTCCTGCCTCTTGTCCGCCGACACCGAGGAGAGCCCCTTGAAGGCGAAGATCATGCCGATGATGGTCCCGAGCAGACCCATCAGCGTCGCCACGTTCGCGAGGATCGGGAGGTTGTTCAGCCGCTTGTTGATCAGCGGCAGGACCTCGAGCGTCGCCTCCTCGACCGCGTTCGTGATCTCGATCTCGGACTTGTTCGCCCGGGTCAGGCCGGCCTTCACCACCCGGGCCAGGGCCTTGTCCGGCGCGGCGTTGCAGAGCTTGATCGCGCGGTCAATGTTGTTCTGCATGACCAGTTTCTGCACCTGCGCCATGAACGCCTCGCCGTTGATGTTGTACCGGAAGAACAGGAAGACGAAGCGCTCGATGATGATGGCCAGCGCGATGATCGAGACGGCCAGGATGATGTACATCCAGAAACCGCCCAGCTGGAAGGACTCCGCGATCATTTCCATGATCCATTCCTCCTCATGACGAACGTCTCACCCCGATGAAACCTTCCACGGCCAACCGTGGTTGTTTCCGACGCCAACGTCGATCCCCTCAGAACGGCGGACCCTCCACCGTCTCCTCGACCTCCTTCAGGAGGTCCCGCTCCAGCGGCAACCCATGGTACTTCAACTCGCCCCGCCCGATCACGTAATACACGCGGGGCTTCTGGACCTTCCCGATGACCTCCAGGACGTCCATCTCGATGACCTTCGTGGGCTTTCGGCGCGCGCGCGCGCCCCGCTCGCCCCCGGCGGCCTCGGTCCCGGACGGGGCGGCGGGCCGATCCGTGGCCGGCGGCTCCTGCGCCCGGGCCTCCCCGGACACCAGGACCACCAGCATCACCCCGACCGCCCTGACCCACATCCCCGTCACGATTCCGGTGCCCCGTTTCGAGACGCCCGCATTATCGCCGACCCGACTCCGCTGATCAAACTTTTTCGCGTCACGCCCATCACTCGCCCTGTTCCGGCAACGCCGATCCCGCCTCCGGCTCCGCGGGGACCGCCTCCCCTCCCGCTTCCGGGGGCGCCGGGGGCGGCGCCGCCTTGCGAATCTCTGCCTCCTTCTCGAGGTACTCGGCCATCCGGCGGGCCTCGTCCACGTACTTGTCCACGGGGTCGTCGCGGCGTGGAGGCCCGCGACGCATCGCCTTGTACTTCGCGAAGAATTCCATCGCCTTCCGGTAGTGGCCGGGCTCGTCCTGGCCGGCCGGGCGGTTTTCCAGGGCCGCCACGCCCAGGTTGAACCAGCAATCGGCGCAATCCGGGTCCGACTTCAGGGCCTTCCGGTACGCCTCCTCGGCCTGATCGAAGCGACCCAGTTTGCGGTACGAGTTCCCGAGGTTCATGTACGCCGGGGTGTACGCCGGATCCACGGCGACCGCCGCCTGGAACTCGGCGATCGCGGCCTCGTAGTCCCCGGCCTCGTGGTACAGCACCCCGAGGTTCAGGTGGGCGTCCGCCAGATTCGGGTCCCCCCGGACCGCTTCCTGGAAGAAGGCGATCGCCTTGCGCGACTCGCCGTCCCGCGCCGCCATCTGCCCGAGGAGGTCCAGGACCTCGGGGTCCCGGGTGGTCTCGAGCACCTGGTTCAGGACCAGCCGTGCCGCGCCCGGGTGCTGCAACGCCAGGTACGCCAGGGCGGTCGTCTTCATCACCTCGAGGTTCGTCTCGTCCTTCTTCAGGAGGTCCGAGGCCAGGCGCAGGGCCTCCGCGGGCCGCCCGTCCTCGATCAAGGCCCGGGCCCTCGCGTTGCCCACCGCGACCGCGTCGGGCCACCTCTCGGCCAGGGCGTCCAGGTCGGCGCGGAGGGCCCCGGCCCGTCCCGCCCGGACCATCAGGTCCGAGTACAGGCGCAAGGTCTTCTCCGCCCCTTGCGACCTCTCCACCGCCTTCCGGGCAGCCTCCAGCGCCGCGTCCCTTCGCCCCAGGCGCTCCTCCGCGAGCGCCAGGTTGTAGTACGCCGCCGCATCGTCGTTCCCGGCGGCCACGGCCCGCGCGAGCCGGTCCCTCCCCTCCACCAGACGCCCTTCCTTCAGAAGACTCACGGCCTCGGGCACCGCCGCGGGGTCCGACTCCACCGGCGCGACCTCGGCCGCGGCGGGGGTCGCGGTCGCGGGGGCCGGCGGGGTCTCGCCCGCCGCGGCCGGCCGGGACCCGGAGGCGACGGGCTCCACGGGTTCCGCCTCCCGCACGACCTGCGAGCCCCCGCAGGACGCCACGAGCCCTGCGACCAGGCTGACGCGCCACAGCGCGTTCCTCGCACCGTCTCCCCTCACAGCGCCTCCTGGAACGACGGGATCGCCCTCACGCGGAACTCCATCGCCCGGCGTTCCTCCTTGAACAGGGGGAATTCCTGAGGCCGGTACTTGTTCATGGCCTCACGCGCCTTGTGGACCCACTCGTTCGCAATCTTCAGGCGTCGTGCCTCCTCGATCAGCTTGACGTACCGTTCCTGGGCCCGGTCCAGGTACCCCTGGGCCGCGTCCTCGATCTGCGTCTGGTAGATGTCCATTTCCTCCTGGGACATCTGCGGGATCTCCGCGCTGAAGAGGGCGTCCGCGAAGACCTCGTGGATGCGGGCCATGCGGAAGAACGCGGCCGAGGTCCACTCCATCGCCTTGTAGGGGAGCACCTTCGAATACTCCTCTTCCAGTTGTTGCAACAGCGCGTTCTTGCGCTTGAGTTTTCGCCCCTGCTCGTTCACGCTGCCTGTGAACAGGATCTTCTCGTACTCCTGGAACAGCGGTTCCACCATCAGAAACTGGAGGCGCGCCGGGTACGCGGCCACGGGCGTGTCCGGCTGGAGGCCGCGGGCCTCGAACTCGCGGAGGACCCGGGCGGCGGTCTTCTCCCACTCCTTGCGCGCCCCCTGGGCCCACTGGATGTCGGCCACCCGGGCCAGGGCCTCGATGACCTTCTCGGACATCTTCGGGTCGCCCCCGTACCGGCTCACGAACCACTGCGAGACCCGGATCACGTCGTCCGGTTTCCCCAGTTTCTCGTACATCCGGGCCGCGCGCACCAGGGCCTCTCCCGCATCGGCGTCGTCCGGGTAGGTCTTCGCGAACTCCTCGCAGGCGCGCACCGCGTCCTCCAGACGGCCCTCGGCCTCGAGCAGGACGCCCGCCGTCAGGAGCGCGTACGCCGCGTACTGGCTCTTCGGGAAGCGCGCCCGCAACGCCTGGTACGAGCGCACCGCGCGATCGAAGTCATAGAACTTCTTCGCGTTTTCGGCCAGTTGCAGCAACGCCCCCTCCACGTATTGCGACTCGGGGTAGTCGCTCACGATCCGTTCGTAGAGGCGGGCCGCCGAATCGTAGCGCCGCGCCTTCTGGTACCCGATGGCCGCGTTCTGGAGCGCACGGTCCGCGAACTTGTTCTTCGGGTCGCGGTCCACGAGCACGACGAAGGCCTCGGCCGCCTGGACGTACTCGCCGGCCTCGAACAGACGTTCCGCCTCCTTGAACTGCGCCCCCAGCTGGAAGAGGCGGACCTCCTCCTGCAACTGCGCCCGCTGTTCGGGCTTCCCCAGTTGCAGTTCCTCGATCTTCTTCGCCCAGACCTGGATGTTCTCCCAGTCGTTCTCGAGCCGGTACGAGTTGATGATGTTGACCGCCGCGTACGATGCCACCAGGTCTTGCGGGTACTTCTCGATGATCGCGAGGAATCGCTTGCGCGCCTCCTCCAGGTGCAGGTACTTGTAGGACTCGTTCGCGACGCGGTACGCGAGCCGGGCCGGAAGGTCCGGGTCGTTCGGCCGGGCCAGCCCCTTCGCCAGATAGGCGTCCACCGCGGCCATCCACTCCTGCGTCAGCGAAGGGATCGGCCTCGGGGTCACCGCGACCTTGCCCTCGCCCTCCCGCGTCTCCTCCTCGCGGACCTCCTGGATCTCGCCGGGGACCTCGTCCGCGGGCATCCGGCCCTCGGTCACGCGCTTGGCCGCCTCCTTTTCGAGGCTGTCAATGACCGCGTACGCCGCGCGCTCCAGGTACTCGGTCCGTCCCGGCCAGTCGCGCACCCTCTCGTACTCGCCGACCGCGGCTTCGAACTCGAACGAGTAATAGAGGCAGTCCGCGTGGAAGTAGGTCAGTTCGTATGCCTCTTTCGTCTGCGGGAACTGGCGGAGGTACTCGGCGTAGGCCGCCGCGGCCTCCCGATACTCCTGCAGCGAGGCCGCCCCGAACGACGAGTCTCCGCTCGCGGCGGCCTGGGCCTTGAACTCCTGGGCTCGCTTGTGGTGGAACTTCGCGGCCTGCTCCAGCGCCAGTTCCATCTGGCGGTCCACCCGCGCGAGGACCTCGGGTCGGGCCTTGTTCGCCTCGTACCAGGCGGTGCCCGGTCCGAACCGGCGGACCATCTCCTGGCGTTCCGCGATCATCTTCTCCATGTCGCGCATCGCATCGAAGACCGCGATGACCTTCTCCGTCACCGCCACGTTGCCCGGGTGCATCGGGTCCCGGGCGATCACGGCCCGATAGGCCTCGACCGCCATCGGGTACTTGGCGGCCTCGTGCTGCGCGTAGAGCGTGTCCGCGTACTTCTCGAGCACCTCGCGCTCGTAGGGCTTGCCGTCGGACAGGTACGACAGCGCGCGGCTCACCGTGGCGTCCGGGTCGGGGGTCCCGTCCCCGTTCCAGTCGTCGTCCGCGAGGCTGATGCCGAGGTATTCGACCGCCTCCGACCGCAACTGCGCCCCGAGTCCCAGTTCCCCCTTCGCCTCGTCAATGTGGGCGATCAGCGTCTTGTACATCCGGATGGCGGATGGATAGTCATACTTCTGAAAATAAGACCAAGCCAGTTTGTAGAGGGCCATCTCGTAGTACTTGCTGTCCTTCTGGACCAGGGCGTGCTCGTATGCCTCGATGGAGGCGTCGTACCGTCCGATGTCGAAGTAGTACTCGCCGATCCGCAGCCAGGCTTCGGGCACCCAGGGGCTGTCCGGATGCATCCGCACGAGGTCCTGCAACACGGCCACGCCACGCTCCAGTTCGCCGGCCTCCTCGAGGCAGAAGGCGAGCGCGTAGCGCGCCGCGTCCGCGAGCGCGTACCGCGGAAACCGCGACAGGAGCCCGTCGTAGAGCGCGATGGCCCGCGAGTAGTCCTTTTCGGGCTCCACCGGCTCCTCGGCGACCTTGCCGCGTTCCCACAGCGCGCGCCGCTCCTCGTATTCCGGGAGCGCGACGTAGTAGTCGTCCTGGGCCTTCTCGAAGTAGAGCTCCGCGAGCCGGAACATGACCTCGGGCGTGTACCGGTCGTGGCCGGGATAGCGGGCCAGGAACGTCTCGAGGACCCGGATCGCCTCGTCCCGGCGGACCCGCAGATCCTTCTCGATCCCGGCGCTGTCGCGGGAATAGGCGTCCTCTACCGACTGCTTGCGGCGCTCCACGGCCCTGCGGAAGACCGAGTCCAGGTCCAGGCGATAGTCGCGTCCCACCTCGAGGTAGTGGCGAACCGCCTCCTCCCAGGCCCGGACGTCGCCCGCCTCCTCGGCGGCCGTCTGGGCCGGAGCACCTCCCGCCGCGACCAGCAGGATCGAGACCACGCCCGGGATCGCCACGCGAAAGGCGAGGGCCCCCCGGCGGCGCCGCCGGCGTTGGACCCCGTGTCCCGTCCTGCGCTGATCGCCGTCCCCTCGCACCATCGCCTCCCGTCACCGGGCCCCGGGGCCGGGACCCTCCGCCGCCGGGGCGGACCGGACCATCCCCTCGACGCGACCCAGGCTCCGGATCTTCTCTGCGCGTTCCTGCCCCATCTTCCGCAGCGCCTCGCTCAGCCTTTGCTCGCGCTCCCACGCCATGTCCACGAGCCCGAGGTCCGCCTCCAGGAGCACGTCCTTCAGCCGCGCGCTGATGCGGCGGAAGACCTCCGTCCCGTCGGTCCGCGCGAAGGTCTGGAAGTCGAGGCTCGTCTTCTGGAGCTCGGACAAGGCGGCCGTCAGGCGCTCCCGTTCGCGCGCGACCATCGTCTCGAGTTCCGCGGCCCCCCGCTCCGCGACCTCGAGGACCGCCTGGACGAGGGGGGCGACCGCGCCGGCACCCTGCGCGGCGCGCTGGACCAGCAGGGCCGTGTCGTGGCCGAGCCGCCCCGGGGCCCCGCCGAGGGTCGCGCCGGCGGCTTCGAGCGCGCGCGCCTCCTCCAGGAGGACCTTCCAGAGGTCGCCCCGCAACACGTCGTCGTCCGAGATCATCTCGGCCTGGGACTCGGCCGTGACCATCTCGCGCTCGAGGGTCTCCCGCAGCCGGGCCACGTCGCGGCGGATTCCCTCGATGCTGGCCTTTTCCTCGGTCAGGAGGGCGCGGACCTGGGATTCCCGCGCCTCCGTGAGACGCCGGTCCCCCCTCGCGCGGGCCTCCCGCAACCACTCCTCGATCGCGAGGACCTGGTCCGCCTCCGCGTCGAGGACCGATTCGACCAGGAACAGCTGGCGCTCCACGTCCCGATATCCCGACAGGACGCTCCGCTCCCGCTCGATGTAGCCCTCGTAACTGCGCGGAAGCCGGGCCAGGTCCCGGGCCGCCCGGCCCCGGGCCTGGACCGCGGTCTCGTACCGGGCGCCCGCCTCGCCGGCGACGCGACCGGCGAACACGGGCTCGGCCCCGTCGAGCGCGGACACGGCGGCCGCCAGGAACCCGTTCTCCGTCTCCTTGAGCCGGAGGATCCGGTCCTTGAGCGCGGGGAACGACACGATCTTCCCCCCGGATCGCAGGGTCCACAGCATCCGGTCCGCCATCTCGAGGCCGGCCTCCAGGTTCTCTCTCTCGCTCGCGAGGTCCCGGAACATCGCCGTGATCGTCGCCATGTCCGGGTCCGACTGGAGCCACGCGGCCGCGCGCTCGCCGACCGGGGCCTCGACGCGGAGCCGATCGGCCTGGGTCGCCGTGACCCAGTCAAAATAGGCCTCGAGGCCCTTGGGGTCGCGGGATATCCGGTCCAGGTCCGTGGCGAGGGGGGTCAGGGACGCCGAGATCTCCTCGTAGGCCTCCTGGGCCGCCTCCGGGTCCTCCAGCCGGGTCAGAATGCGACCGCGCAGGGCGGACGCGCGCAAGGCCAGGTCCCCGGTCGGCTGGGTCAGCAGGAGGATGTCCAGGGCATGGGCGGCCGGCGCGAGGTTCCCGCGCCGGAAGTCAATCCAGGCCGCATCGTACAGGGACTCCGGATAGACCGAGGACGTGACGGGCACCTGCTGCGTCGCCAGGAGGGCTTCCTCGAACTTCTCGAGCCGGGACAGGATCCGCGCCCGCGCCAGGTGCGCCAGGCCCTGGACGTCCTCGTCCCCCGGCCTGGAGGGGGCCTGCGAGCCCGCGGACGCGAAGTGGTCCAGGGCCGCGTCCATCCGTCCCGTCTTCGACGCGATCACCCCGAGGAAGTACCGCGACCGGGAAAACGAAGGCGCACCCGCCGGGACGCGGGCGAAGGTCTCCTCCGCCTCCGAGGTCCGACCACGATGATAAAGATATTTCCCATACGAATATAGAAGGTCCGGCGAGGACTCCGCGAACGAACCGACCAGGGACTCGAGGCGCTCGCACCCGGAGAAGTCCTTCGTGATGACCGCGATCTCGAACAGACGCCCGATCGCGACGGGGTAACTCGGCCCGGACTCCGGGACCGCCGCCCTCTGGAAGTAGTGCCGGGACGACACGTAGTTCCTCGTCCGGAACAGGCTCTCGGCGAGTTTGAACAGGGCCTTGTGGTAGCCGGGCTGACCGCGGAAGGAGGGGTTCTCGACGAGGTCGCGATACAGGATCGCCGCGCGCTCGTGGTCGCCGGTTTCGAACAGGAGGTCCGCGTCCAGCAGGCGCCGTTCCGTCGGGAAGAACCGCGTCTCCGCCGCGAGGTGACGGATGGCGTCCCCCGCCACGGCCAGGGCGCTCTCGAGGTTGCCGACCTCGACCTCGCGCGTCTTCAACGCGGCGGCGGCCTTCTCGACGGCCTTCAAGTCGGGGCCCGGCGGCGCGGCGACCGCCGCGGATCCGACCATCAGGGTCGCGACGAACGCGACGGCGCCCCTCGACGATGACCTGGGTCCCATGGTCGAATTCTCGCCTTTCCGCGTCGGGTTCACTGGCGCTGGGGCCCCTGCGGTGCGCCCGTCCCCTCTCCTCCCGCATCCGCCGCGATCTTGGTGTGCTGGAGTTCAAACCGCACGGAGGGCCGCTCCTCGAAGGGGGTCGTCAGTCCCCCCTTCTCGTACCCGACGGAGCGGACCCGCGTCTCGTAGCCCTTGGCCGCGAAGAAGTTGAAGGCGGACTTCACCCGGAACACGTAGCCGCTCAGATAGGTGAAGACCTTGCCGTTCCCCCGATAGACGAGTTCCACGGACAGGACGTGGTTTCCGGGGCTGATGCTCCCGTCGAAGATCGAGAACTCCCGCTGGGTGTCGAGCGTCCCTTCCCGATTCGACTGATAGTAAATCTTCTGATTATCCAAGAAGTAAAGGACTTCCTCGAGCGTCAGCATCGAGGAGGCGTCGTTCTCGTGGATGATGACGGCCCGGGCCTCGGCGATCAGGTTGTTGAGGATCTGTTCCCCGAGGATCATCAGGCGGGTCTTGGAATCGAAGACGCGCCCTTTGAGGTCGTCCACCTGTTCCCTGAGGGACTTGAGACGCACTTCGTAGCCCCCCTGGGAGGGTTCGGCGGCCGCGGGTTGCGCGGTCGCAGCCGGCGGTTCCGCGGGCGGACCGCCCGGACCCTCCTGCGCGAGGGCCCCCCCGCCGGCCAAGGCCAGGAGGGCCGGCACCAGGCAATACCGTTTCATGTCGTCGCCTCTCCCATCTCCGACCCGATGCGGGTCGTTGCCCCGCCACGCTCTGTCAAAAATCAAGGGGGAGTGTAGGGGAGGAGGTCGGGGTTGTCAACTCTTCAAAGGGAGGCCGCTGAAAAACTCGTAAGGTCGCGACTTCGTTTCTTCTTGGTCCTCCTGGAGACGCGAACGCGAAGCGTCGGCGAAGCCAACGCGAAGCGTCGGCGAAGCCAACGCGAAGCGTCGGCGAAGCCAACACCGCTCG
>DYKK01000339.1 GCA_020722625.1 Anaeromyxobacter dehalogenans | reverse complement strand
TCTTCCTGGTCTCTCATCTCAATCCCCGAACGACGGCAACCTACCGGGTTCCTGTAGTCCTCGCGTCCACCTCGCCACACAAACAAGGCTAGCGATAGTGTACCAATGGCGGACTATTGGCGCACCAGGCCCTGGGTTTGCAGTGGGTCGGGAGGGGTCTCGCCGGATCGCGCACTCATCCCCCGCAGGTCCCGGCCGGGTCGCGGTTCACCGCTCGGTCAGCCCGTACTCGCGCAGGCGGTACTGGAGCGTCCGCAGGCTGATCCCGAGGCGCTCGGCCGCGAGGCGGCGGTTGCCGCCGACCTCCTCGAGGACGGACAGGATCGTCTCGCGTTCCCGCCGGGCCAGGAGTCCGCGCTCGGACTCCGGCGGCGTGCGCGCGGGTAGCCCCAGGTCCTCCGCCCGGACCTCTGGACCCGTCGCGAGGATCACGGCCCTCTCGATGGCGTTGCGCAGTTCCCGGACGTTGCCGGGCCAGTCGTAGCGGCGGATGGCCTCGACCACCTCGGCGGAGAGGCGCGTCCCGCCCCTGCCGAGGTCCCGCCCGATCCGTTCCGTGAAATACGCGGCCAGGGCGAGCACGTCCTCGGGTCGCTCCCGCAGGGGGGGCACCGTCACCGGGAACACGCTCAACCGGTAGTAGAGGTCCTGGCGGAACCGGCCGGCCTGCACCGCCGCTGCGAGGTCCTGGTTGGTGGCCGCGATGAAGCGGGCGTCCGTCCGCAGGGTCTTCACCCCGCCGACCCGCTGGAACTCGCGGGTCTCGAGCACGCGCAAGAGTTTGACCTGCAAGGCGGCGGGCATCTCGCCCACCTCGTCCAGGAACAGGGTCCCGCCCGAGGCGGCCTCCATCACCCCGACCTTGCGGGCGACCGCGCCCGTGAAGGCCCCCTTCTCGTGCCCGAACAACTCGGATTCGAGCAGGTTCTCGGGAACGGCCGCACAGTTGATCGCCACGAAGGGAGCGGCCGAGTCCCCGAAGCGCAGGCGGTGGACCTCGCGCGCCACGACCTCCTTGCCGACGCCGCTCTCGCCCAGGATCAGGACCGTGGCGTCCGTCCGGGCCACGCGGGCCACTCGCTCCAGGACCTGCCGCATCCGTGGGTCCACGACCACCACGTCCGGCGTCACGGGTCCCCTCGCCCGGCGCAGCCGCTCGTTCTCCTCGATCAGGGCGCGGCGCTCCAGGGCCTTGCGCGCCACCACGCGGACCTGGTCCGGGCCGGACACCGGCTTTTCGAGGAAGTCGTGAGCCCCGGCCTTCATCGCCTCCACAGCGTCGGCCACCGTGCCGTACGCGGTCAGGACCACGACCTCCGGGGGGTCGGACAGGTCGCGCAGGGCCCGCACCAGCGCGATGCCGGACACGCCGGGCATCCGCAGGTCCGTGAACACGAGGTCGTAGTCGCCGGCCCGGGCCTTGTCGAGCCCCTCGTCGCCGTCCGCGGCCTCGGCCACCGCGAGCCCCTCGCCCGCGAGCACGTCCCGCAGGAATCCCCGCATCCCTGCCTCGTCCTCGATCACGAGGACCCGCCGTCCCGTCATGGCGATGCCTCCCCACCGGCCCCCCGTCCCCCGCCCCCCGTGGCAGGCCATGTCACGTCGAAGCGTGCCCCTCCCAGGTCCTCGCTCCGACCCGCCTCGATGCGTCCGTGGTGGGCCTCGACCACCTTGCGGGCCACCGCGAGCCCGAGTCCCACGCCCCGGACCCGGCCGGTGACGAAGGGTTCGAAAAGGCGCTCGCGCAGGTCGTCCGGGACCCCCGGACCCGAGTCCTCGACCGTGACGCGGTACCCGGCCGGGTCGGACGCGACGGTCACACGCACCCGGCCTCCCGGTCCCGCGGCCTCGGCCGCGTTGCGCAGGAGGTTCGCCACGGCGCGCGCCATCTCGTCACGGTCCGCGCGGAGCACCAGTCCCGGTGGGGCGTCCATCCGGAGTTCGACGCCGCCGGGCCACGGGCCCGCGAGGTCCCGGGCCAGCGACAGCAGGGCCTCGGCCGGGACGGGGACCACGCGCGGGCGGGCGTCCCGCGCGTAATCGAGCAGGCCCCGGATCAAGGCCTCGATGCGCCCCGCCTCCTCCAGGGCCCGGGACACGCGCCCAGGGACCGCGGCCTCTCCCGGCGGCGCGCGACCCATCTCCTCGACCGCCAGTTGCAACTGGCCCTTGAGCGAGGCCAGGGGATTGCGCACCTCGTGGGCGAGGACCGCGGACATCTCGCCGATGCGCGCCAGGGCCTCGCGGCGCCGGCGATCCGCCTCGAGTGAGGCGATGGCCCGGGCGGCCCGCCGGGCGCCGAACCAGGCGATCCACAGCAACACCACCGCGCCCGCGGAGACCGCGGCCTGCACGGAGGCCCACCTCCACAGCCACGAGGCCCGGTCGGGCTCGACGTCCAGCACGAGGACCGCGCGGCCCGGCTCGAACCCCCATTCGGGTGGGGGCCAGGGCGCGTCGTCGCCGGGGTCCGGCGGAGGGGGGAGGGGAGGGGTGGGACGGCCGTGGGGGTGCGGTCGCCACCGGGGTCCGGGGATCCGGTCCACGGGGACGTGCACGCGGAAGGTCTCGCGGTCGCCGGCCGGCGTCCATCCGGCCTGGACCTCGCCGGTCCGGAAGGCCGCGTCCAGCACGGGGTCGGAGGCCAGGTCCGGGGCGGGGTCCGGCCGGCTCGAGGCCGCCACCCGGCGGCCCGGACCGACGAGGGCGACTCCGGCGATGCCGTCGGCCTCGAAGGATTCGATCACGCGGCGGAGCATCCCGCGTTCCGGGGGCCGGCGGGCGCGCAGTTCGTTCGCGAGGAGGAGCGCTCCCTGGAGCCCGAGGGTGGTCAACTGGTCCCGCGTCGCGACTCCCGCCACGGCGAAGGCCCCGGCGGCCAGTCCCGCGAGCAAGAGCGACATCACGGTGGTGACCGCGGTCGAGAAGGCGCCGGTGGGGGTGCGTGGGGAGGAACGGTCCACGGGGAGGATTCTAGCAAGAGGCGTTCCAGGTTGTTGGACGCTCATGGGGTGTGGCCGGACGCGATGGGGGGGTCGGGGCCGTCCACGTCCACGCGCACGATCACGCCTCTGATCCGGGGTCCGGGACCCGGGGTCCGGTGTCGCGGTGGACGTGGCCCCGCCGCAACGCCCCCTTTCCCGCGTCCAACGTGGGGCTGACACTGACACTGTCCACTGTCCCTGAACCTGTCCACTGAACCTGCCCCGGGATCCGGGGTCCGGGATCCGGGGTCCGGTGTCGCGGTGAACGCGGCTCGGTCGTCATGCCCTCTTCCCCGCGTCCAACGTGGGCCTGACACTGTCCACTGTCACTGTCCCCTGTCGAGGCCGCCGAAAAACTCGCAAGATCGCGACTTCGTTTCTTTTTGGTCCTCCTGGAGACGCGAACGCGAAGCGTCGGCGAAGCCAACACCGCTCGCGTCTGGACGCGCGAGCGCCGC
>DYKK01000338.1 GCA_020722625.1 Anaeromyxobacter dehalogenans | reverse complement strand
AAAACTCTCCAGGATCGCGACATGGTTTCTTTCTGGTTCCCCTGGAGACGCGAGCACCGCTCCCCCGTCACTGGGACGTTGCCTCATTTGAAGAGCGCGACTTGGTCTCTTCGCGGTTCCCCTGGACGCCCGAGCGCTGCTCGCGCCACTTCGCAACCGAGCATCGAAATGGCACGGCCCTACCAGCAAAGTCGTGACCGGGGACAGGTTCAGTGGACAGGCTCAGTGACAGGGAACAGTGACAGTGTCAGTGCCGCGTTGGTCGCGGGGGACGGGGCGCCGCGACGGATCAAGCGCCGTCTGCGTGTCTTCGTTTCTCAGCAGCCTCACCCTGGGGGTCTTGACGCCCGCTCGCGCCCCTCACCACCCGGCCGCGAAGGTCACGACCCCCCCGCCCGGGACCGGCGCGAGGGAGATCGCGGGTCGCGGACCTCGGACCGCGGAGCCGGGGGCCGAGGCCTTCGGCCAGAGTACGAGCGACGTGACCAGGGCCGCGGCCCCGAGGCCGGCGCAGACGCCGCCCACGACCGCGTTCGTCGGGGGCACCCGGTCCGCCTCGCGCTTGATCGAACCGTCCGGGTAATACTCCGCCCCCCGCGCGTCCGCCCGGTCCCGGCCGTATTGCCCCAGGAACCCGGCCCCCGTCCCGATCAACACGACCGACGCCCCGACCCCGACCCAGTTCCAGAGTGTCCGATGTTCGGACGGCGGAGGGGCGACCGGACCGGGCTGGGGGCCGGGAGGCGGTGCGGTGCGGGCGGGCTCGGCGGGCGCCGCCGGCGTGGGTTTCGCCACGGGCCCCGGCACGACCCCGGCCGGCTGCGCAGCGGGCGGCCTCAGACGCTCCCCGAGGGCCGCGGCACGGCGCCGGCACTCGGCCCGCAACCCCTCGTCGTCGGCCTCCTCCGCGCACGCCTGAAAGGACGACAGGGCCTCCGCGAGCGCGCCCGCGGCCTCCTGCACGCATCCCCTTGCGTGCCGGAACTCGGCCATCGGGCATCGCGCATCGGCCGCGTCCAGGTCCCTCAGGGCCTGGTCATATCGTTTCTCGTCCAGGGCCTCCTTGGCCTGCCTCGCCAGCCGCACCGCCTCGACCCGGTTCGCGGTCGAGCAGGTCGGCTGGGCCGCGGCGACCCGCACGCCCGCCAGGACCAGCGCCAGGACCACCGGAATCGTCCTCCGCGCACGCATGTCGTTCCCCCATTCGAAATCCAAAATCACCTGAACGCCGGCGGACACCAGTCCGTTCCCAGGACCCGCCGGCCGTCCGGCCCGACGCACTCCCGCGTGAACGGGCATCGCAAGGTGGTGCACGCGGGCGGCCCCGGGGACGGGGCGGCCCTCTTCGCCGGTCTCGCCCTCCGTTCCACGGCTCGACCGGACCGGGGCACTGTGCGCTCCGGACCGGCGGTCTTGGATGGAGGCGCCGGTTCCACGAGGGGCCCGGCCCCCCCGACCTCCCGTCCGACGGTCGTGTCCTGGACCGGATTCACGTCCGCCTTGCCCCGCGGTCCGTCGCTCCGCTCCGTGTCCGACGCCCGAGTTCCCTCCTCCACCGCCGCATCCTCGACCCGACCTGTGACCGCAGGGCTCCCACCGGAGACCGACAAGTGGACCACCCCCACCACCCCGAGCCCGAGCGCCACCACCCCCACCCCGACCCACGCGAGTGTCCTCCGGACCCGGCGCCTCCGCAGTTCCTCGATGGCCAGGGTCGCCGTGTCGCTCGCGTCCGCCCGGTCCCCCGAGGGCCACTTGACCGTGGTGTCGTCCTCCCGCGCCTCCTCCTTCCGGACCCCCCGGCCCAGACTCGCCTCCAGCAGGGCCGCCACCTGCATCGCGGGGCCCGGACGGTCTTCCGGCCGCTTCGCGAGCAGCGCCAGCACCAGTTCCTCGAGCGCGGGCGTCACGTCCGGCGGGGACCCGTCCCGGACCAGGGGCGGCACCGGCTCCTGCACATGCTTCATCATGACCCCGAGCGCGGTCTCGGCCGAAAACGGCACGCGCCCCGTGAGGCACTCGTACAGGATCACGCCGAGTGCATACAGGTCCGCCGCCGGTCCGACCCCCCGCCCCATGCCCTGCTCCGGCGCCATGTAGACCGGCGTGCCCAGCACGATGCCGCTGTGGGTCATCGCGGAGTCCCCGGTCCCGGGCAGGGCCACCTTCGCGATCCCGAAGTCGAGGACCTTCACGAAGTCCGCCTCGCCGGCGGGACGCGTCAGCATGATGTTTTCGGGCTTCAGGTCCCGGTGCACGATCCCCTGGGCGTGGGCCTCGGCCAGGCTCCGGAGGACCTGGACCCCGATGCGCACGGCGCGCTCGGGCGTCAGTCGTCCCTCCCGTTGCAGGACCCGGGCGAGCGGGGCTCCCTCGAGCAACTCCATGACCAGGAACAGGACCCCGTCCTCCGTGCTCCCGTAATCGTGGACCTGTACCGTGTTCGGGTGTCGCAGGCGGCTCGCGGCCAGGGCCTCCCGCTGGAACCGCCGGACCAGGTTCAGCCGGTCCGCGACCGCGGCCAGGGTCTCGGCCCGGATCACCTTGAGCGCCACCCGCCGCCTCATTGTGATCTGGTCCGCCACATAGACGCGGCCCATCGCGCCGTGGCCCAGGGGCTCGAGGACCCGGTAGCGCCCGGCCAGCACCCGTCCGATCAGGGGGTCCGCGCTCTCGCGCAACAGGGCCTCGTCCATCGTGGGGGTCCCGTCCAGCGGGCAGGTGAGGGCCTCGGTCTTCCGCCGGCACTCCGGGCAAACACGCATCCGACCCCTCCGGCCAGACTCACGGATGATACCACGCCTTCCCCGGCATGGCGGATTGCCGATTGCAGATTGGAGATTTGGGGCGGGAGTTGGCAATGCGGCCGGCGGCCACCAGGTTCTCGAAGGACACGATCCGCTCGAGAAGGTGCCCGGCACGCGCCATCAACTCGGGCCCTGATGGGGAACGCCCTGGAAGCGGATCACCGCGGGCTGGTCCGCGTCCTCGAAGTGACACTTGACCGCGTCACGCGCGGATTCCTTCACCTGGTCGATCGTGTCCCCTTCGGTGAAGATCGATTCCCCGAGACACCTGGCGACCCATCCGCCCTCGGGCGCCTCCTCGACCAGAAAGATCACCTCGGACCGCATGATTGACCTCCAAGACTCAACCTGATCCTAGGGTATCAGACGCCGAGGCGCAACCGCCGGATTCACCCCTGATCCGCCTATTGGGGAGTTACCACGGCCGGTGGTGTAAAAGCTGGCTGCCGCCTGGTGCGTGGGAGGAGACCGCGGACGAGCTGCGATCCTCGGCGCTTCGAGCGCAATTGATGGCAGTCTCGCCGCGGTCTCCGCTTCCCCAAGATGGCCGTAGAAGCCAGGCCTCGGATGGCCACAATAGGCTCGCCACAAGCTCCCACAAGGGGATTTTGCGGCTCTTTCGCAAGCAGGGCAAGATGCGCGTGATAG
>DYKK01000337.1 GCA_020722625.1 Anaeromyxobacter dehalogenans | reverse complement strand
GGGGACTCGATGAACCGGCGCACCGCGTCCTCTCCCCGAGCCGCGTCCGGATACGCCCGCACCCCGTCCGGCCCGTCCACGACGCCGCGCAGGTAGTCGTGCCCCGACCCCTGCCACACCCGGCCCCCGTCCTCCGTGTGCCCGCCGCAGGAGGCCCCATAGACCGTGTCCGCGAGCCCCTGCCCGTGAAACAGCATCTGCCCGCGCGTCTCGTCCACGGCCCGGCTCGTGCGCGGGTTCTCGCGCGCCACCCCCCGATACGCCTGACAGTGAACATCGGAGCACACCATGTACGGGTCCGCCGTGTGCCGCGTCCCCAGTTTCGCGAACATCTCGCCCCGCGCGCACACCGCCTGGGCCTTGAGCGCCTCCATCGGCGCGTCCACGTAGATCTCGGACGGCACGAGGCCCTTGAGCAAGGTCTCGGCGTCCACCGCGTTCACGACCGCGAGCCGCCCGTTCCGGTCCGGCGCGAGCACGATTTCCCCACGGTACGAGCGGTCCTCGCGCCCGTGCCACGGAAACCCGCGCCCGAACTCGACCGACTGGACGTGGACCCGGTCGGACCCCGCGGGCGCGACGAACACCACGTCGGGGAACGCCATCTCCGCGGTCACCCCCTCGCACCGGACCCGCACGACCCCGCCGGGTCGCTCCACGACCTCCTCGAAGACCTCGATCGTCGCGACCCCCGTCTGCCGGACGACCTCGTCCCGCCGCGCCCGGGCCTCTTCGCCGCGCTCGAACGGCCGGTCCTCGACCAGCACGAGCACGCGGTTGTCCAGGACCCGCCCGAAGAACCCGAACACGCTGCCCCGCTCGAAGGAGCGGACCTGGAGCCCGCGCCCCTCCCACTCGGCCCGTGACCGGCGCACCCGCTCCAGGTCGCCCGCCGGGACCCGCTCCAGGGCGACCCACGACCGGATCGCCGCGGCCCGTCCCTGATCCAGCGCGGCCCGGCACCGCGTGCGCCCCCTCCCGACGCGGATCGCGGCCCCGCCCTCCCCTTCCGGCTGGAACACGAGCGGCCCGTCCGCGCCGAACACGATCGAGTCCTGGTCCTCCATCACGAGGACGTTGACCACGGGAACGTGGTCCGCGGTGAACCGAAACTTCGTGGAGTACAGGGTCGCGGCCCGGTCGCGCCTCGTGAAGTCCTCGCCGACCTCCTGGGCCTGCGCGAGGGTCGCGCCAAGCACCACGGTCAGAGCCAGTCCGATCCCAAACCGCCGGAGGTTCACGCCACGTCCCCCGGTTCCAGCGGGATGCCCTCCTCGACGAGGAGCACGGGGATGCCCTCGCGGACCGGGTACAGGACGAGGCCGTCCTCGCGCACCAGGCCCTCGCGGATCGGCTCCCTCACCGCCTCTCCCTTGCGGTTCCTCGCGCCGCCCTCCGCAATCCGGCGGTTCAGCGCGGCCAGCCCGTCGCCCTCGACCCAGCGCAGGCGCAGGTCCTTTCGCTCGGGGCACACCAGCATCTCCATCAGCCAGTCCGGCAACGCCATTGCGTCCTCCATCCGCCACGACCTTCGATCGGGTTTTTCCGTTCTCGGTCGAGGGGATCGTTTCGCACGGATTGACATTTGTCAAAGCCTTCCGTAGCCTCGCGCCGCTCCGAGCCCAGAGACGGACCCCCAGGCGGGCGGGACATGAAGAAGGTCGAGGCCATCATCAAGCCGTTCAAACTCGACGATGTCAAGGAGGCCCTGATGGAAGTCGGGGTCGGGGGCATGACCGTGACCGAGGCCCGCGGGTTCGGCCGTTCCCTCGGCAAGCGCGAGGTGTACCGGGGGGCCGAATACGTGGTGGACCTCGTCCCGAAACTGAAGGTCGAGGTCGTCGTGCACGACGACATGGTGGACCTCGTGGTCGAGGCAATCCTGAAGGCGGCCTTCACCGGCAAGATCGGGGACGGCAAGGTCTTCGTGCTCCCCCTCGACGAGGCCGTCCGCATCCGGACCGGCGAGCGGGGGCCCCAGGCCGTGTAACGGCGCGACCTTGCGGTCGCGATGGCGAGACATCGGACCCAGGAGGAGGAACCGTGACCCCGAAGGAATGCATCGAGTTCGCGAAGGAATCCGAGTGCCGGATGGTGGACCTGAAGTTCCTGGACCTGCCCGGCGTGTGGCAGCACTTCTCGGTCCCGATGCAGGAACTCGACGAGGACTCGTTCGAGTCGGGCTTCGGCTTCGACGGCTCGTCCATCCGGGGGTTCCAGTCCATCCACGCCTCGGACATGCTCGTGATCCCCGACCCGGACACGGCGGTCATCGAGCCCTTCACCGAGGTCAAGACCCTGTCGCTCATCTGCAACGTCGTGGACCCGGTCACGCATCTGCCCTACTCGCGCGACCCCCGCTTCGTGGCGCGCAAGGCCGAGGCGTACCTGAAGTCCACGGGGATCGCGGACACCTGCTTCGTCGGCCCCGAGGCGGAGTTCTTCCTGTTCGACGAGGTCCGCTTCGATTTCGGCCACCACTTCGCGTTCCACGAGGTGAACAGCGACGAGGGCCAGTGGAACACGGGCCGCGCCGAGGACCCGAACCTCGGGTACAAGGTGCGGTACAAGCAGGGCTACTTCCCGGTGCCCCCGACGGATTCGCTCCAGGACATCCGTGCCGAGATCGCCCTGACGCTCCACGGCCTGGGCATCCCCGTCGAGGCCCTCCACCACGAGGTCGCGACCGCGGGCCAGTGCGAGATTGACATGCGGTTCGCGCCGCTCGTCCAGATGGGCGACCGCCTGATGTGGTTCAAGTACGTCGTCAAGAACGTCGCGCGCCGTCACGGCAAGACGGCGACCTTCATGCCGAAGCCCCTGTTCGAGGACAACGGCAGCGGCATGCACTGCCACGTGTCCCTGTGGAAGGCCGGGCAGAACCTCTTCGCCGGCCACCTGTACGCCGGCCTCTCCCAGGCGGCCCTGCACTTCATCGGCGGCGTGCTCGCCCACGCCCCGGCCCTGTGCGCCTTCACGAATCCGACCACGAACTCGTACAAACGCCTGGTCCCGGGCTTCGAGGCGCCCGTGAACCTCGCGTACTCGTCGCGCAACCGCTCCGCCTCGATCCGCATCCCGATGGTCAGCGCGAACCCCAAGGCGCGGCGGCTGGAACTGCGCTTCCCCGACCCCTCGTGCAACGGCTACCTGGCGTTCGCCGCGATCCTGATGGCGGGGCTCGACGGGATCCAGAGGGAACTCCCGGCCGGTCAACCCCTGGACAAGGACATCTACGGCCTGACCCCCGAGGAACTGAAGGACGTGCCCAAGACGCCGGGCTCGCTCGGAAAGGCCCTGGACGCCCTCGAATCGGACCACGACTTCCTGCTGGCCGGCGAGGTCTTCACCCCGGACATCCTCGAGCGCTGGATCCACTTCAAGCGCGAGCAGGAGGCGGTCCAGGTCGCCATCCGCCCCCACCCCTACGAGTTCCTGCTTTACTACGATATCTAGACGAAACACACCCGAA
>DYKK01000336.1 GCA_020722625.1 Anaeromyxobacter dehalogenans | reverse complement strand
CACGTCCTCTCCCGCTCGGTCGCTTCGCTCCCTGCGCGGGAAGCCGGGGCCCCCCATCTATCGGGCGTGCCATCCGAGGCACGCCCTCCCGTGCTCGCTCGCTTCGCTCGCTACGCACGGAGATGGGGCCCCGGTCGCGGCTGGCACAAGACCGCGAAAAATCGAGGCGTTCCGTCGTTTTTTCGAGACCAAAACGGCGGATCGTGACCCGATCATGCCGTCGTCTGGGCGCGGATCCGCTCGATGAACTCCAGGATCGTGCCGACCACGGCCTCGCGCTCGCAATCGAGCAGCATCTCGTGGCCGCTCCGCTCGAACCAGACGAGCGAGCGGTCCGCCGACGAGACCTTTTCATGAATGATATTCGCGCTCTGCGGGGTGATGACCTGGTCGCGCTTCGAATGCAGGACCAGGATGGGGGCCTTCACGAAGGACAGCAGGTTCGGGACTTCGCGCGAGTACGCGTACAGCGAAACGAAGGCGTCGGTCGCGAACTTCGGGTAGTTCCGGTTCTCGCGGCGACGCAGGTCCGGGTCGTTGTAGGTGTTCGGGCTCGGCCAGAAGCGGACGACCTTCGCGAGGAAGGGCGACAGGCCGGCGAGGGGGTCCTGGAAGCGGAGGGCCGCGGCCACGGTCACGACGCCCGCGACCAGGTCCCGGTGGCGGGCCGCGAGTTCGAGCGCCACGAGCCCGCCCATCGAGAGCCCGACCACCACCACGCGCGAGGCCTCCGCGGCGAGGTCCAGGAACGCGTTTTCGGCGTCCTCGTACCAGTCCCGCGCGGTGGTCCCCACCATGTCCCGGTAGTGGGTCCCGTGACCCCGGAGGATCGGGAAACGGTACGGGAGTCCGGCGCGATCCAGGGGAGCGACCAGGGGGTCCACGCAGTGGATGTCGGAGGTGAAGCCGTGCAGGACCAGGACTCCCAGGGGGGCCTTGCCCTCCGCGGCCCGGTTCCCGTTCTCGCCGCCGTCGGTCGGCGCGCCGCGCCGGAAGGCGTAGGGCGGCAGGGAGGACGGCCGCGTCTTGCGCTCGATGGGCAGGGTGACGGGCTCGTAGTCACGCGAGTGGTCCACGAGGGCCGAGATGGCGAGCATCACCTGCCGGGTCATCCTCGCGAGGTCGTCCCGGGTGGGCTCCCGGCGAAGAGGTTTCAGGTGGATCGGCCGGCCGTACCGGATCGTGATCGGGAACGGTCTCGGCAGTGGAGGGAAGGTCTGAAGCCTCGGGTACGCCTCCGGAGGGAAGGCGCGACCGGTCCCCGAGACGCCGCAGGGGATGATCGGCGCTCCGGTGGCGAGGGCGACCCGCACGACCCCCGACTTGCCCTTGAGGAGCCCCGTGTCCGGCTCGACCTCCCACCGCGGGATGTCTTCCTCGCCCGGGATGGTGCCCTCGGGGAAGATGACCACGGCCTTGCCGGAGCGGACCGCGTCCGCGACCTCGTCGAGGCCCTGCGCGTCCCCGCCCCGTCGGATGTAGATGCTGTCGTTCAGGTCAATCAGACGCCTGAGGACCGGCCACTCGCGGAAGTCGGACTTGGCCACGAAGTAGAAGCGCCGCGGGGAGGAGGCGGCCAGGACCTGCGCGTCCAGCCAGGACTGATGGTTCGCCGCGATCAGGCAGCCCCCCTGCGCCGGGACGTTGTCGGCCCCGAGGACCTCCAGGTCGTGGCGGGACCGGAAGTTGCGTTCGAGGGCCGAGCGCGACACCCGGTACAGCCGGTCCTTGAAGGGCTCGTACAGGTCCGCCTTCTTCAAGAGGTCGAGGCCGGCGCCCAGGACGTGGTCCACCGGGGCGAGCCCCCTGTTCAACATCTGCCATCGCTCCATCGTTCGCCTCCCTGCGAAAGGTCGTTGGTCCACCCTGACCGGCCACGAGTTTGTCGCGCCTGATGCAATGCGTCAAGCGGGCGACTCGCCGGGGCGAACCGCGATCATTGAAGCGTCTCCCCCGAAATGCCATACTCCAGACATGCGTCCGCGGGGGGATGCCGTGGACCCGGCCAGGCACGTGCTCGAGGAAGTTCGCATCTGGGAGTCCTTTCCGGACCCGATTCCGCCGGAGCGGATCGTCGAGGACATGGACCCGCGGGACCGGGCGTTCGTCCTGACCATGTACGAGACGTCCGCGAGCCTGTATGCGGGGCTGCCGCCGCGCCGCAACGGCCAGGCCGCGTTCGCCCACCCCACGAACGTGGCCCTGTTCCTGGTCCGGGCCCGCACCCAGGCGCACGTCGTCGCGGCCGGGCTCCTCCATGACGTCCTCGAGGACCGGATGGACACCGAGAAGGGGGCCGCCGCCCAGTCCCCGGAGGACGCCGAGCGGCTCGAACGCGCCATCCGCGGCCAGTTCGGGGAGGCCGTGGTCCGGGCTGCCTCCCGCACCGACTTCCCGCGCGAGATCGCGGAGCGGGTGGTCGAGGTGGTCTGGACCCTGACCCGGCACAAGGCGGACCTCTACTACAAGTCCATCTCGGGGATCTTCACGCACTCCGACCCGGCGGTCCGCCTGGCCGCGGCCCTCGTGAAACTGGCCGACCGGATGCACAACATCCAGACGATCGAGAACTACCACGAAGACGAGCAGATTTATCAGTGTTTCAAGAATATATTCATCCTGAACAACGCCAAGCAACTGCGCGAGGAGATGCGCGCGCGGGGAGTGGACCCGCGGATGGCGCAGTCGCTGGAGAAACTGTTCAAGAAGTGCGGGAAGGCGACCTTCCAGGCCCTCCTGCGGATCGACCGCCGGTTCGGGACAGGCGCGTTTCCGCAGTCCGGCGCGGGCGCCCCCGCACAGCCGGCGGCCTCGATGTTCTCGATCCTCACGATCCTGGCCCTGGCCCTGCGCAAGTTCATGCTCGAGATCCAGGGCCTGTGGTCCGTGACCGAGGGCCGCCTGGAGCCGGGGGCACCCGTGTACCACCTCTATCACGGCATCGTCAAGAAGTACGACCACTGGCTCCACCACGAGCGTCGAGCCTTCGATCGCCAGGTGGAACGCGAGATGTCCTACTGCCGGGCCACCTTCGCGGACCTGGGACTGTCCGACGACGACCTGCACCGCGCGATCCAGTACAAGGACGCCATGGCCCTCGAGGAGGTGGTGGCGTCCCTCCTGTACCTCGACCGGTACGTGATCCGCGGCTTCCAGTGCTCGCAGATGTGCCGGCGCAACCAGAACTGCCTGAAGGCGACCCCGGGGGAGGAGGCCGAATTCTGACCGTGGGACGGGGCCAAAACCAGACGCGCGTACGAGACCGGGAACACGCTGCGCGACGCCGCGCTGGAACTGGGGCTCCTGACCCCGGACGAATTCGATGACCTCGTGAGGCCCGAGGGCATGGTCCGCCCCGGGCGCCGGTGAGCGCGGGTCCCACCCCGACCATGACCGACGGCCTTGACGGGTTCGGGAGATTGTGTCAGGGAAGGGGCCGAGCGACCCGGCCAGGGGGTCGGGCCGGACGGGGTG
>DYKK01000335.1 GCA_020722625.1 Anaeromyxobacter dehalogenans | reverse complement strand
TTCAGAAGTGCACGCCCGCGGTGAAACCCAGCAGGTGGGCCGTGGTCTTGTAGGTCGCGGGGAAGGGGTTTCCCGACGAGGACGTGACCGTGCGCGGGCGGAAGAGGACCAGCGTGTAGGCCACGTCAATCTTCAGACCCAGCGGAGCATACAGGTACCCGCCGCCCAGGTTGACGAAGATGCGGTTCGCGTCCGGCAACTCCGGTCCCAGGGTCGAATCCGGGGCCGGGCTCACGTCGTACCCGCCGCCGAGCCGCACCGCGACCGCCGGGATCGGCCGGTACTCCCCGGACAGGCGAAACGTCGGCGTGTCCTTCCAGTCCTTCTTCTGCACCCCCTGGGACGTCAGGACCCCGCTCGGGTCGTTGTCGAACGCGACCTTCAGCTCCTTGTACACCGACCACAGCGTGTAGTTGAAGTCGAACTCGAAATAGAGATTTTCAAGAAACTGATATCCAACGCCAAATGACAGGATGTCCGGAGTCGTCATCTCGGCCTGTCCGCCCTGGTCGTGGAAGACCGACGTGTCCGACACGCCGTCGCCCGGGTACAACGCCCCCGACCCCTTGAACGTGAACTTCATGCGGCTCATGTACGAGAACCCCAGGTGGAGCCGCTCGATGGGACGCGCGGTGATCCCGAAGGAGCCCCCGACCCCGACCGCGTTCGCGCCCAGGTGGGCGAAGCCATAGACCAGGTCCCCGGCGTCGCTGACCGTCTGGAAGCGCTGGAGCATCTCGAGCGTGGCCGGGACCACCCGCAACGTGGCCCCCACCGAGACCTGCGGGATGGGCCGGAAGGCGCCCCCGACGTGGATCGTGGGCATCTTCATGTCCACGCCGGCGCTGACCCCCTCCCCGGCGAACCCGACCGGCCACTTCAGGGACAGCCCGAACGGGGCGTTGAACCCGAACCCCACGGCCGCGCTCTCGCCGAACGTGTACGAGGCGTACAGGTGCGGGATCATCGTGACCTCGAACACGGCCTTCTCGGACGGCCGGCGCCCCTCCGGGTCGCTGTAGGCGAAGGACGGGAGGACCGCGGTCCCGCCCACCGCGAGGTTGAACCCCTTCAGGAACGCGAGCCCCGCGGGGTTGTAGAAGACGGTCGAGGGCTCCTCGAGCCGGGCCGCCACGGCCAGGGCCCGGCCGTTCGCGACCGCGTCCACCTCGCCGAGATAGTACCCCGTCGCCCGGGCGCCCGGCGCCGAAGCGACGACGAGGATCGCGAGCCCCACCGCCATCGGAAACGGATGAAGCGTTCTCATGTCGGTTCCTCCCCCGATTCACTCGGCCGTCAGGAAATCCACGACCGCGTCGCGGGCCTGGGTCCGGGCCTGCGAGACCACGCCCTGGTCCAGGTCCGGGTATTTCGCCGGCGGGCAGCCGTCCAGGAAGAAGCCGTGACACAGGGTCCCGCCCCCCTGCGGAAACACCGTGGGCGCGAGCGTCGTGTCGCCCGCGAGGGAGAGGGCCGCCGCCAGTTCCTCGGTGGTCGTGTTCGGGATGAAGTCGTCACCCTTGGCCTCGACCACGAGGAAGCGCTCCGCCACGGTCCCGCCCGGCAGGGCCGCGAGGCGTCCGAAGTTCACGGGGTCGGCCCGGTCCAGCCCCCACTGCGCGAACTCGATGAACTGGGTGTAGGCGGCCGAGCCCGGCGCGATCCCCAGGGCCGCGAGCGCATCCTGAAGGGGCTTGCGGAAGGCCTCGTTCGGCGTGTCCGTGAAGATGCGCATCAGGTGCCCGCCCGGCACCACGAGGGCCACGCGGTCGTAGTCCTGGTTCATCGCGGCGGACACGGCGCCGATGATCCCGCCGAGCGACACGCCCAGGTAGGCGAGGCGCTCCCCGTCCATCACCGGCGGGTCGCCGGGCTGAAGGCCCAGGGCGTGCGACACGAACCCGCCCAGGACCTCGCGCACGAAACGGGTTTCCTGGAACTGGTCCAGGACGGCCTCGCGCAGGTTGTCGCGCACGGCGAACACGTCCGCGGTGAAGAAGCCGGTGCCGGACGGGGTCCCGGCGATGCGCACCGGGTGGTCGCCGTGCAAGGGGGCGTCCACCGCGATGGACGCGAGCCCGGCGCCCGCGAGGTCGCTCGCCACCTTCACGAGGTCCTGGCGGGTCCCGTCCAGGCCGTGCTGGAACACGACCACCGGGAACGGGCCGGTCCCCTCGGGCAGGACGAAGAGGAAGGGCAGTTTCAGGTTCTCCCGGAACTTCGGGGTCCCATCTTCGTTGGTCTGGAAGTGTCCCATCACGGGATGTTCGGGGTCGGTGAGGTCCGGGTCGGCCAGAAGGACCCGCGCGATGATCGCGCAGTCCACGCACGCGCGGGCGATGCCGCCCGTCGGAAACCCGGCGAAGACGGCCTGGACGTCGGGGTGGGCCACCGGCTTCAGTTCCCCACCCCACAGCAGCGGCTTCGCCTGCGGGGTCGAGAGGTCGTCCATCAGGGACTGGAGTTCCTCGGCCACGGTCAGGGTGCGGAACGTGAAGAAGAGGACGACGTCCTCCCTCGGGATCCCGAGCATGGCGAAGGCCGAGAAGATGGGCTCGTAGCCCAGGCGAAGCGTCTCCAGGAGGGCCGCGTCCTGGTCCGACAGGACCTGCGGGAGGTTGCTCGCGGTGCAGACCGTGCCTTCCGGGGTCCCCTCCGGGCAGGCGACGGTCCGGGACAACGGATACTGGGAGCGGGCCAGGAAGAAGGTCGGGGACACGACGATGGGCGGCTCCTGGCCCTGCGGCGTGACCACCGCCTTCAGGCGCTTGAAGAGCACCACCATGTAGCGCCGTCCGGGTTCGAGCGGCCGGCCGGACCGCGGGGTCAGGACCAGCCGTCCCTCCTGCGCGGCCACGTCGAGGGCCTCGGGTCCCAGGACCCGGACCGAGGCGAGCGTCACGGGGTTGTTCGTGTCCACCTCGGTGATGTCCGCGACCCCGATGCTCGCGTCCTTGAGGAGCGCGGGGAAGCGGGTCATGGCGTCCGCCAGGTCCGCGAACACCGCGTCCTCGGTCAGTTTCAGCGACGCGGGGTCGAGGGGGCGGCTGAACCCGGTCGCGAGCGACCCCACGGTCGAGAACCCGTCAAGGGCGTTCAGGCCGGTCAGGACCGCCTGGAGCGCCGGCGGGTCGTCCGGGGAGATCGGGAGGGCCAGGCCCTGCTCGGGGTGCTCCACGTCCTGGAACAGGACCTCGTTCGGGAACGGGATCACCGAGGCGTTCGGGTCGAAGAGGGCCTCGCCGGCCGACGCCACCGTGAACGTGAACAGGCCCACGACCCTCTCCTTCGGGATCCCCAGGCCGTCCAGGACGCCGAACAGGGGGGCGAACTGCACGCGGACCGCCTCGAACTGCTCGGCCTGCGCGTCGTCCAGGAGGTCGGGGAGCATGGACCCCAGGACGGGCTGGCCCTGGTCGTCGAGGATCGGCTGCCCGTCCGCGCCGGTCTGGACGTCGTACAGGGGCCTGTCGAGCCGCAGCATCGCCAT
>DYKK01000007.1 GCA_020722625.1 Anaeromyxobacter dehalogenans | reverse complement strand
CCATCGCGCGCCTCCCGTCCCGCAGGTAGTGCGAGGATGCCGCACAAGGGAACCGGGTGTCAACAGGTTTGGGGGCCCAGAATCCACCATCCGGACCTCGGCAGCACGACCGAACACCTTGATCTGTCGCGGTCTCGTGGCGGCCGCGACCTGCCCCGTCTGGAGGTGCGATTTTCAATCGCGCCGGCTGCGCGGCTTCCAGGCCGCGCTGTCCTTGACCCGGATGCCGGGTTCTGGGGGGCAGGTGCCGTGGACAGGTTCAGAGGACAGGTTCAGGAACAGGGGACAGGGACAGTGACAGTGGCAGCGCCGCGTTGGACGCGATGAGCGGGCGTGATGGCGGATTCAAGGGGTCCCGGAGTTGAGTATCATCCCGTCGAGGTCTCCCCGGCGGGGTCGGGATGTCCACAGCGATGGACGGCAGGACGCTCGCGGTCATCGGGGCCGCATGGCTGGCGGCCGCGTGTTCCGCCCCGTCCCAGGGGAGCGGGGGCGCGGGCGATGCCGAGGCCGACCGGCGGGTCCCGGATCCCCCCGCCGGCACCGATCTCGGCGGTGTGCCCGACCCCGACGTCGCGGGAGACGAGGGCTTCCCACCGCTGGATCGGCCCGACCCTCCCGTGGACCCGACCGGCGACCCCCTCCAGACGGAAGACCGGAACGAGGACGTCGTCGCCGCCCTGTGCCCCACGGGAAGAACGCCCGTCCCCTGGGTGGTGGTCGAGGAAGGACCTCCCGTCCGACTGCGCCCCGACTGTCCGGGCGCGGGGCTCGAGGTCTCGTTCCCCGGCGCGGGGGTCCTGCGACTGCGGTACGTCGGCACCGGCGCCCACCCCACCCTGCCCTACGCGACGTCGGACGCCGACCTCGGCCCGGCCCCGGACGTCTCGTTCGGCCCGCGCGACGACCGCTTCGTGGCGTGCGCGGGCGGGCTCGCGGTCGAGGTCACGCCCGCAACCTGTGCCGTCCGGGTGACGGACCCGGACGGGGCGATCCTCGTGGAGGACGAGCCGGGGGGCGCCTACGGCGAAGGGGAGTGGCCGCCGGGTACGAACGGCCCTCCGTTGGAAGCGGCTTCGGTCAGCGGGGCGCGAGACCCACCCGGCGAACCTGGGGCCGCGAACTCCGGTTCGCGGCGGCTCCGCGAGAAGACGTCCTGGGCCCGGCGCGGCCCGGAGGCCGCGTATCCGGCGCGAGTGGAACTCGCGCCTCCAGGTCGCGAAGCCTTGTGGAAACCGCCGCGCGGGACGGCGCGGTGGATCACGCGTCGTTCCCCGCCGCAAGAGCGGTTCTACGGGCTGGGCGAGAAGGCGGGGTACGACCTGGACCGCCGTGGGCGTACCTGGACCTTCTGGAACAGCGACCATCCCGCGTACGGCGCCGAGACGGACCCCCTGTACGTGTCGGTGCCGTTCTTCGTGGGCCTGCGGGAAGGCCGGGCCTACGGCGTGTTCATGAACAACACGCACCGGCAGGTCCTGGACCTCGCGGCCTCCGACCCCACGCGGTATCGCTGGGAGGTGGCCGCGGGCGAGGTGGACCAGTTCGTGTTCGCGGGCCCCTCCATCGCGCAGGTCCTCGAACGCTTCACCGCCCTGACGGGCCGCCCCTTCCTCCCCCCCCGCTGGACCCTGGGCTACCACCAGTCGCGCTGGTCGTACTGGCCGGACTCGAGGGTGATCGAGGTGTGCGAGGGGTTCCGCGAGCGCGACATCCCCGCGGACGGGGTCTGGCTCGACATTGACCACATGGATGGGTTCCGGTCCTGGACCTGGGACCCGGTGGGGTTTCCGGACCCGTCCGGGCTCGTGGCGGCGGTCGAGGACCTGGGATTCGAGGTCACGGCCATCGTGGACCCCGGCCTCAAGGTGGACCCGGACTGGGACGTGTACCAGGCCGGAATCGCCGGGGGCCACTTCCTGGCCGGGGCCGACGGGACGCCGTTCGTGGGCGAGGTGTGGCCCGGTCCCGCGGTCTTCCCGGACTTCACGAGGGCCGAGACGAGGGCGTGGTGGGGTTCCCTGGCGCCGCGCCTGACCGATCACGGCGTGTGGGGCCTGTGGCTCGACATGAACGAGCCCGCCTCCTTCCAGGAGGAACACGGATGGACCCTCCCCGACGATGTGACCGCGTCCGGCGAAGGGACGGGGACCACCATGGCCGAGGTCCACAACGTCTATGCCCTGGCCGAGGCGTGGGCCACGTGGGACGGCGCAAGGCAGGCGGTCCCGGGCCGGCGCCCCTTCCTGCTGACCCGGGCCGGCTTCGCGGGCATCCAGCGGTTCGCCGCGGTCTGGACCGGGGACGCGGCCTCCTCGTTCGAGGCCCTGCGGATGACCCTGCCCATGCTCCTGGGACTCGGCCTGTCCGGGGTCCCGTTCGTGGGGAGCGACGTCGGCGGGTGGACGGGGTTCGCGTCGCCGGAACTCTTCGCCCGCTGGATGGCGGTCGGGTCGGTCTCTCCGTTCTTCCGGGGGCACGTCCAGCAGGGGACGCCGGACCAGGAGCCGTGGGCCTTCGGCGTGGAGGTCGAGGACATCTCCCGGATCCACCTGAAACAGCGCTACCGGTGGCTGCCGTACCTCTATTCCCTGATGTGGGAGGCCTCGCGGACCGGGGCGCCCGTCCTGAGGCCGCTCGTCTTCGAGTTCCAGGACGACCCCGGGACGTGGGACGTGGCGGACGAGGCCATGCTCGGGCCGTGGCTTCTGGTCGCGCCGGCCGTGGACCCCGGCGCGAAGGAGCGGTCCGTGGTCCTCCCCCCGGGTCGCTTCCTGGAGTGGCGGTCCGGGGCCGTGTGGGAGGGTCCGGCCACGCTCGTGGCGGACCTGACTCTCCAGGCCCTTCCCGTGTACCTGCGGGAGGGAGGGGTCGTCCCCGGAGGACCCGACCTGCGCTTCAGCGACGAGGCCCCGCTCGACCCGCTGACCCTGGAGGTCTTTCCAGGCCCGCGGGAAACCGAAGTCACCCTGTACGAGGATGACGGCGTCTCGACGGCCTGCGAGTCGGGCGAGTACGCGGCCACCCGGTTCCGCGTGCAGGCGACCGCGACGGGCGCGGTGCTCCGGGCCGACCCCCGCACCGGGGCCCTCGTCCCCGGCGACCGGCGGGTCCGGGTCCGCGTTCGGCCCGTGGACGGGGAGGTCGCGTCCGTCGTGTTGGATGGGTCGCCCCTGCCGCCGGCCTCCACGCTGGAGGAACTCGACCAGAGCCCGGAGGGCTGGGTCCACGACGTGAATGACCGCGCCCTCGTCGTGGTCTTTGCGGACCGCGCCCCGTTCCGCCTCGAGATGACCTACGACCCCGCGCTCGAAGGACCGGCGCCCGACGTCCTCGTCCCGCTGCGGGTGCATGTGCCCGCCGGCACGCCGCACGCCCCCCCCGTGCACGTCTCGACGTCCGCGTCGGGCTGGCAGCACCAGCCGCTCGCGTGGTCCCCCACCGATCCGGACACGGCGGAGGGGGCGGTCCGGGTCCCGCGCGGAAAGTGGTTTGAATACAAATATACTCGCGGGTCGTGGGCGACCGTCGAGAAGTGGGCGGGCTGCCTCGAGGCGACGAACCGCTACCACTTCGGCCAGGCCCACCCCGTCCAGGAGGACGTGGTCGAGGCCTGGGCCGACCAGTGTCGTTTCACGCGGGCGAAAAAAAATCGTTGACAAGCGCCGGGACCTCCCCGATAATCAGTCGCCCTTTCGGGGGGTGTTGACAGCAGGCGATGCATTCCGGCGACACCTCCTTCGACGGGGCTGCTCTTTGATTGCTGGCGTAGCTCAATCGGTAGAGCGGCTGATTTGTAATCAGCGGGTCGGGAGTTCGAGTCTCCCCGCCAGCTCGGACCGGGCGAGCGCGACGACGGAGGGGTTCCCGAGTGGTCAAAGGGAGCAGACTGTAAATCTGCCGCCGCACGGCTACGGAGGTTCGATTCCTCCCCCCTCCACTGGAGGCCGTTTCGGCGTTGCTCTTTCAAGACGATGCTTCGGGGTGCGGGAATAGCTCAGTTGGCAGAGCGGAAGCCTTCCAAGCTTCGGGTCGCGGGTTCGAATCCCGTTTCCCGCTCCGAGGAACGCCTTCGTAGCTCAGGGGTAGAGCACCTCCTTGGTAAGGAGGGGGTCACCGGTTCAATCCCGGTCGAAGGCTCCGCGTCCGGGGGGCCGGGAAGGACCTGCCCGTCCGGGGGATGCATGGAAGCGGGCCCGGCCGGCGGGGTCTCCCGCGAGACGGGGGTCCGGCGGGTTCGCGGAGTCTGCGAGGGACGCGGTCGTGGGTTGGAAGGGTTCTTTTTGAAGGAGGTCTGATCATGGCGAAGGAGAAATTCGTCCGGACGAAGCCCCACATCAACGTGGGGACCATCGGTCACATTGACCACGGCAAGACGACGCTGACCGCGGCGATCACCAAGGTCCTGGCGGCCAGGAACATGGCGAAGTTCGTGCCCTTCGACCAGATTGACAAGGCCCCCGAGGAGAAAGCCCGCGGCATCACGATCGCGACGGCCCACGTCGAGTACGAGACGACGAAACGCCATTACGCCCACGTGGACTGCCCCGGCCACGCCGACTACATCAAGAACATGATCACCGGCGCGGCGCAGATGGACGGCGCGATCGTCGTGGTGGGCGCGGACGACGGCGTCATGCCCCAGACCCGCGAGCACATCCTCCTGGCCCGCCAGGTCGGCGTGCCCGCCATCGTGGTCTTCCTGAACAAGGTGGACAAGCAGCCCGACGAGGAACTCCTGGAAATCACCGAGGAGGAGGTCCGCGACGTCCTGAAGAAGTACGAGTTCCCGGGCGACGAGGTCCCCATCGTCCGCGGCAGCGCCCTCAAGGCCCTGGAAGGCGACCCGAACGGTCCCGAGGCCGAGTGCATCCTGAAGTTGATGGAGGCGGTGGACTCGTACATCCCGACCCCGGTCCGCGAGGTGGACAAGCCGTTCCTGATGCCGGTCGAGGACGTGTTCTCGATCTCGGGGCGCGGCACCGTGGTCACGGGCCGCGTGGAGCGCGGCAAGATCCGCGTGGGCGAGGAGGTCGAGATCGTCGGGTTCGATCCGACGAAGAAGACGGTCGTCACGGGCGTCGAGATGTTCCGCAAGACGCTGGACGAGGGGCTCGCGGGGGACAACGTGGGCTGCCTGCTCCGAGGCATCAAGCGCGACGAGGTCTATCGCGGGATGGTGCTCGCGAAGCCGGGCTCGATCACGCCCCACAAGAAGTTCACGGCGAGCGTCTATGTCCTGACGAAGGAGGAGGGCGGGCGCCACACCCCGTTCTTCACCGGATACCGGCCGCAGTTCTACATCCGGACCACGGACGTGACCGGCGTGGCCTACCTGCCCGAGGGCATGGAGATGGTGGTCCCCGGCGACCGCGTGGACCTTCGCGTCGAACTCATCTCGGCGGTCGCGATGGAGCAGGGCCTGCGTTTCGCCGTCCGCGAGGGCGGCCGGACCGTCGGGCACGGGGTCGTGAACCAGATCATCGAGTGAAAGAGACCGGCCGCGGTCCCGAGGGGGACTTCCGATGGCGAAGAAGGAAAATCGCGTCATCATCGCGCTGGAGTGCCAGTCGTGCCGTCAGAGCGGCTCGCCCGGCGTGTCCCGCTACACCACGACCAAGAACAAGCGGAACACCACGGCCCGGCTGGAACTCAAGAAGTATTGCCGGTACGAGCGGCGCCACACGGTTCACAAAGAGGCCAAGTAGGTTGACCGGCCGTCCCACGACCGGCCAACCAGGAGGGCAGTAGCTCGAATGGTAGAGCGGCGGTCTCCAAAACCGCGGGTTGGGGGTTCGAATCCCTCCTGCCCTGCCGAGGACTGAGGTTTCGAATTGGAGAAGTATGTTCGCATCTCGTTCGTGATCGGCGGGTTGCTGGTCTGGGTCACGCTCGCGGCCCTGTTCAGCGCCGCGTTTCAGTTCGTCAACCCGAACTGGGATCGGCTGCTGCTCGGGGCCCGGTTCGCGGTCAGCGACCTGCTGGGCCTGATCGGCGGGATGGCGGTGGCGGTGATCCTCGTGTTTCACGAGCGGGCGAACCGCCTCGGCCTCGAGGTGGCGAACGAACTGAGGAACGTGACGTGGCCTACGTGGCCCGAGACCCGCGTCTCGACCGTCGTCGTCGTGGCCACGACCATCGTGGTGTCCGTCATCCTGGGGCTCTTCGACGCCCTGTGGGGCTTGGTGACCGGAGCGATCTACAAGATCTGACAGTTCTGACGCCAGGCTGAGCATGCCGATGAAATGGTACGTCGTTCATACGTATTCCGGGTTCGAGCAGAAGGTCCGGGCGGACCTCCTTGAGGCCATCCGACACGAGGATCCGGAGATGCAGGCCCGCCTGGGCGAGATCATCGTCCCCATGGAGCCGTCGCCCCCGCCGGGCGAGGCGAGGCGGCCCGGCGGACGCCGGAAGTTCTTCCCGGGGTACATCCTGGTCCAGATGGACCTCGACACGCGGCTTCAGCACTTCATCCGGCACCGTCCGAACGTCACGGGGTTCGTCGGAAACGAGAAGGGGCCCCGCCCCCTGTCCGACCAGGAAGTCGAGTCCATCCGCACGCAGATGAGCGAGGGGCCGGTCCAGAAGGCGGCGGAGGTGCAGTTCGAGGAAGGGACCGCGGTCCGGATCAAGGACGGCCCGTTCGTCAACTTCTCGGGGATCATCGAGGAGGTGCGGGCCGAAAAGCGCAAACTGCGTGTTCTGGTGACGATCTTCGGTCGCGCGACCCCGGTCGAGGTGGACTTCGAGCAGGTGGAGCGCGTGTGACGAAGGGCCGGCGGCGCGGCCGGAAAGGAGTCATCGAGCCATGGCCAAGAAGGTGATCGCCCAGATCAAGCTGCACATCCCGGCGGGCAAGGCCACGCCGCAACCCCCGGTCGGTCCGGCCCTCGGGCAGGCGGGCGCCAACATCATGGAGTTCTGCAAGGCGTTCAACGCGAGGACGGCCTCGCTCGGGGACTCCACGGTGCCGGTGGTGATCACGGTCTATTCGGACCGGTCGTTCACGTTCATCACGAAGAGCCCCCCGGCGTCCGAGATGCTGCGCAAGGCCGCCGGGGTCGAGAAGGGGTCCGCGGCCCCGAACCGGGACAAGGTGGGGCGCGTGCCGCGGTCCAAGGTGATCGAGATCGCGAAGGTGAAGATGCCCGACATGGTCGCGACCACGCTGGACGCCGCCGTCCGCACCATCGAGGGGACGGCCCGCAGCATGGGCATCGAGGTGGTGGAAGGGTAGAACACGGTTTCGATCCCGTGCGTCCAGGCGACCGGCCGAGGACCACGAGCCGCGCAGGTCGCGGCGGGCGTGGGAGGCGGGTCGGGATGGAGGATGTCCAATGCCGCATCGAGGCAAGAAGTACCAGGAGGCGGCCGCGAAGGCCGGGGACCTGCAGGCGAGGCACACGCTGGACGAGGCGCTCGCAAAGGTGGTCGAGACGGGGTACGCCCGCTTCGACGAGTCGGTGGACATGGCCGTCCGGCTGAACGTGAACCCGAAACACGCGGACCAGATGGTGCGCGGGGCGTGCGTCCTGCCCGCGGGGACCGGGAAGGCGGTCCGCGTCGCTGTGTTCGCGAAAGGCGAGAAGGAGAAGGAGGCCCGCGAGGCGGGCGCCGACTACGTGGGCGCCGAGGACCTGGCCGAGCGCATCCAGGGCGGGTGGTTCGATTTCGACAAGGCCGTCGCGACGCCCGACCTGATGGGACTCGTGGGGAAACTCGGGAAACTGCTCGGGCCCCGGGGGCTGATGCCGAACCCGAAGGTGGGCACGGTGACGATGGACGTGGGCCGCGCGGTCCGGGAGGCCAAGGCCGGCAAGGTCGAGTTCCGCGTGGACAAGGCCGGCATCGTGCACACACCCGTCGGGCGCCGCTCCTTCAAACCCGAGGCGCTCCGCGAGAACGTGCTCGCGGTCATGGAGACCCTGTTGAAACTGAAGCCGGCGTCGGTCAAGGGGACCTACGTCCGGAGCATCGCGCTTTCGACCACGATGGGGCCGGGACTCCGGGTGGACCCGGCGGACATCGAGGTCGCGTTCAAGCGTTGAATCGCGGCGCTGCTTGAGAAGCCGGCGACCCGCGGCGCGGGGACAAGACCGGCGGAGGCGATGGCCGTGTTCGCACGTCACGGTGACCATGCCCCTCGGGTCGTGTCGCGTCGTCAGGATGGTTTTCACGGGAAGGACCGACGATGAACATCCAGCAGAAACAGGCGGTCGTGGAGGAACTCAAGGGGATCGCGGCCTCGGCCAGCGCCATGGTCCTGCTTTCCCACCACGGGCTGACGGTCGAGGAGTCCACGCGGTACCGGCGAGAGATGGAATCCTTCGGCGCGAAACTGAAGGTCGTGAAGAACACGCTGTTCTCGCGCGCGATCACCGGGACTCCCCGGGAGTTCCTGACCGCCCACCTCGAGGGTCCGGTGACGCTTGCATTCACGCGCGGGGACCCCGTGGCCCTGGCCAAGGCCCTGGTGTCCGTGATGAAGGGCCACCAGAAACTGGCCGTCAAGGGTGGGAGCCTGGGGTCCAGCCCCCTGACCGAGGCGCAAGTGAAGGCCCTGGCCGCGCTCCCGCCCGTCGAGACGCTGAAGGCGATGCTGCTGGGGGCGCTCGCCGGGGTCCCGAGGAAGTTCCTGGGCGTGTTGCAGGCCCCGGCCCGCGATTTCGTCGGGGTCCTGAAGGCACGGGAGCGCCGGCTGTCGGAGGTCGGGTGATCGAGGCCGCGCCGGACGAAGACCCGGCGGGCCCTGGGTCGTTTTCCGGTTCGCAACAGAAAGGAGCGGGTCATGGCGGAAGCAATCACGAGAGAGCAGGTCAAGGAGTACCTGAGCGGGCTCACGGTGCTCGAGTTGTCGCAGTTGACGAAGGAACTCGAGGACCTGTGGGGCGTGACGGCGGCGGCGCCTGTCGCGGTGGCCGCGGTGGCCGGCGCGGCGGCGGCCCCGGCCGAGGCGGCCCAGGCCGAGGAGAAGACCGAGTTCGACGTGGTCCTCAAGGAAGTCCCGGCGGACAAGCGCGTGGCCGTCATCAAGGAACTGCGCAACGTCGTCCCGAACCTGGGCCTCAAGGAGGCCAAGGAACTCGTCGAGAGCGCCCCCAAGGCCATCAAGGAGGGCGTGACCAAGGACGAGGCCGCGGACGTCAAGAAGAAGCTCGAGGCCGCCGGTGCGGTCATCGAGGTCCGCTAGGACTTGAACGCGATCGGCCCCGGGGCCGCAGGTCCAGGGACGAACGCGGGGAACGCCCGACCAGACCGCCCGTCGGTCGGGATCCGCGACGACCGACCGGCGAGGTTGGGATCCAGGATCCTGTACCGATGCCCGGGTTCAAGGACACCTTGTCTCGAGGTGAAGCACCATGACGACCATCCGGAAGCCTGAAGGGATGCGCGTGCGGCGTAGTTTCGCCCGCGTCCCCGAGGTCATCGGCGTCCCGGACCTCATCCGGGTCCAGAAGGAGTCGTACGAACGGTTCCTCCAGAAGGAAACGCCCCCGGAGAAGCGCGGGGACTTCGGCCTGCACGGCATCTTCAAGAGCATCTTCCCCATCGCGGACTACGGCAAGACCGCGACGCTCGAATACGTCAAGTACGTGCTGGACGACTCGAAGTACGAGGTCGAGGAGTGTCGCCAGAGGGGCATCACCTACGCGGCCCCGATGCGAGTGACCGTGCGCCTCGTCACCTGGGACGTGGACGCGGAAACGGGGGTCCGCGACATCCGCGACGTCAAGGAGCAGGAGGTCTATTTCGGGGAGATCCCCCTGATGACCGACCACGGCACCTTCATCGTCAACGGGGCGGAGCGCGTGGTCGTCAGCCAGTTGCACCGGTCCCCCGGTGTCTTCTACGAGAGCGACAAGGGGAGGACGCACGCCTCCGGGAAACTGCTGTACTCGGCGCGGATCATCCCGAACCGGGGGTCCTGGGTGGACTTCGAGTTCGACCACAAGGACACGCTGTACGTCCGCATTGACCGCCGCCGGAAGATGCTGGCCACGGTCTTGTTCAAGGCTCTCGGTTACAGCACCCAGGACATCCTCGAGTATTTCTATCATACAGAAATCATTCGAGTCACGACGGATGGGAGGTTCCTGCAGGCGCTCGACCCGAAGGAACTGGAAGGCCAGCGCGCGCCGGCCGACATCAAGGACCCCAGGACCGGCGAGGTCCTCGTCCGCAAGCACGAGAAACTGGGCCGCTACCGCCTGCGCCGCCTGATGGACGCCAGCGTGTCCGAAGTCGAACTGGACCGCGCGGACATGGTCGGCAAGGTCCTCGCAGACGACGTGGTGGACGACGAGACGGGCGAGATCCTGCAGGAGTGCAACCAGGAGATCACCGAGAAGATGCTCAAGGCGCTCGTGGAGCGCGCGCGAAAGACCCCCTTCGACCTGAAGGTGTTGCAGATCGACAACGTGAACGCGGGACCCTTCCTGAGGAACACGCTGCTCCTGGACAAGGTCGAGACCCAGCAGGACGCCGCGGTCGAGGTCTATCGCCGCCAGCGCCCCGGGGACCCGGCGAGCCCCGAGCAGGCGCGCTCCTACTTCAACAGCCTGTTCTTTTCGAGCGCGCGGTACGACCTGTCCGCGGTGGGACGCCTGAAGATGAACTACAAGTTCAACCAGGACGTACCCCTGGACCAGACCACCCTGCTGCCCGAGGACTTCCTGGAGGTGGTCCGCTACCTCCTCGACCTCAAGATGGGCAGGCCGGGACGGCGGGTGGATGACATTGACCAGTTGTCGAACCGCCGGGTGCGGGCCGTGGGCGAGCTGATGGAGAACCAGTACCGGGTCGGCATGGTGCGCATGGAGCGCGCGATCCGCGAGAAGATGACCATGTCCCCGGACCTGGCCACCCTGATGCCCCATGACCTCGTGAACGCGAAGCCGGTCTCGGCCGCGGTCAAGGAGTACTTCGGCGGCAGCCAGTTGTCGCAGTTCATGGACCAGACCAACCCCCTGTCCGAGATCACGAACAAGCGGCGCCTGTCCGCCCTGGGTCCGGGCGGCCTCACGCGCGACCGGGCCGGGTTCGAGGTCCGCGACGTCCACGCGACCCACTACGGGCGCGTCTGCCCCATCGAGACGCCGGAAGGCCCGAACATCGGCCTGATCTCATCGCTATCTACCTACGCGCGGGTCAATGATTACGGGTTCATCGAGACGCCGTACCGCAAGGTGGTGGACCGGCGGGTGACGGACGAGGTGGTCTATCTGACCGCGATGCAGGAGGAGAACCAGACCATCGCCCAGGCGAACGCGGTCGTGGACGAGGAGGGAAGGCTCACCGAGACCCTGGTGCAGGCCCGCAGGAACGAGGAGTACCTGATGGCGCGGCCGGAGGAGGTGACGCTCATTGATGTCTCCCCGGCGCAACTCGTGAGCGTGGCGGCCGCGCTCATCCCCTTCCTCGAGCACGACGACGCGAACCGCGCCCTGATGGGCTCGAACATGATGCGCCAGGGCGTGCCGCTGATGCGGGCCGAGGCGCCCCTCGTGGGCACGGGCCTCGAGTGGGTCGTGGCCCGCGACTCCGGGGTGCTGGTGACCGCCCTCCACGACGGCGAGGTCGAGAGCGTGAGCGCGGACCGGATCGTGGTGCGCCGGGACCCCGACGACACCGACCCCGCTCCGAAGCCGGACATCTACAACCTGGTGAAATATCGGAGGTCGAACCAGAACACCTGCATCAACCAGGTCCCCCTGGTGCGCAAGGGCCAGCGCGTGAAGGCCGGGCAGGTCCTCGCGGACGGCTCCGCCACGCGCCACGGGGAACTCGCACTCGGGCAGAACGTGACCGTCGCGTTCATGCCGTGGGGCGGGTACAACTTCGAGGACTCGATCCTGCTGTCCGAGCGCCTGGTCCAGGAAGACCGCTTCACCTCGATCCACATCGAGGAGTTCGAGTGCGTGGCCCGCGACACCAAACTGGGGCGCGAGGAGATCACGCGGGACATCCCGAACGTCAGCGAGGAGGCCCTCAAGGACCTGGACAGCGGCGGCATCGTGCGGATCGGGGCCGAGGTCAAGACCGGCGACATCCTGGTGGGGAAGATCACCCCGAAGGGCGAGACGCAGTTGTCGCCCGAGGAGAAACTCCTGCGCGCGATCTTCGGCGAGAAGGCGGCGGACGTGAAGGACTCGTCGCTGAAGGTCCCGCCCGGCGTGGCCGGGGTCGTGGTCGGGGCCAAGGTCTTCTCGCGGAAGGGGGCGGACAAGGACGAGCGCACGCGCGACCTGGAGGAGATGGAGGAAGCCCGCCTGCGCAAGGACCGCGACGAGGAGATCCGCCTCACGACCGCGGCCCAGAAGCAGCGCATCGCCCGGATCCTCGCGGACCACAAGGCCGCGGCGCCGGTGACGAACCCGAAGGGCGAGACCGTCATCAAGAAGGGGGCGCTCCTGAAGGAGCCCGACCTCCTGCGGCTCGACATCGAGACCCTCGCCCAGGTCCGGGTCGTGGACGGCGAGGAGGTCGAGACGAGGGTCCAGAACTTGATCGAGACCCTCAACGACCAGGTCGGGGCCGTGACCGCCGTGTTCAACGAGAAGATCGGCAGGCTGCGGCGCGGGGACGAACTCCCGCCGGGCGTCATCAAGACTGTGAAGGTCTATGTTGCGATCAAGCGCAAGGTGATGGTCGGGGACAAGATGGCCGGGCGGCACGGAAACAAGGGCGTGGTGTCACGCATCCTGCCCGTGGAAGACATGCCCTACCTGGCGGACGGGACGCCCGTGGACGTCGTCCTGAACCCGCTCGGGGTGCCGAGCCGCATGAACGTGGGCCAGATCCTCGAGACCCACCTGGGCTGGGCCTGCCGGGAGATCGGGCGCCAGATCGACCGCGTGCTCGAGACCGGGGCGGGCCTGAAGGGGATGCGCAAGAAACTGGCGCGGATCTTCGCGACGACCTCGATGAAGAAGGCCATCGAGGAGATGGACGACGACCGCCTGCGCGAGTTCTGCGGGCAGTACCGGGAAGGGCTCCTCACCGCGTCGCCGGTCTTCGACGGCGCCGAGGAGGACGCGATCAAGACGTGGCTGACCGAGGCGGGGCTTCCCGTGACCGGGAAGACGGTGCTCTTCGACGGCCTGACCGGAGAGGCCTTCGATTCGGAGGTCACGGTCGGGACGATGTACGTGATGAAACTGCACCACCTCGTGGACGAGAAGATGCACGCCCGCTCCACGGGGCCGTACTCGCTGGTCACGCAGCAGCCCCTGGGGGGCAAGGCCCAGTTCGGCGGCCAGCGCCTCGGCGAGATGGAGGTCTGGGCGCTCGAGGCCTACGGGGCCGCGTACGCGCTTCAGGAGGTGCTCACCGTCAAGTCCGACGACGTCGCGGGCCGCACGGCCACGTACGACTCGATCGTGAAGGGCGATTATCGCGTCCAGGCGGGCCTCCCCGAGTCCTTCAACGTCCTGGTGAAGGAACTCAAGGCCCTGGCCATTGACGTGGAACTGGTCGAGTCCGAGCAACAGGCCGCGGGGGCGTGACCGGCATCCCCGCGTCAACGCGCGGGCGGGCCGCCGGGGGCCCGCCGGGAGGTGGACCGTGAAGGACATGTTCACCGTGTTCGACAAGCCGAAGGACCCGTTGACCATCCAGGCCATGAGGGTGTCGCTCGCGTCGCCCAAGGCCATCCTGGGCTGGTCGTTCGGCGAGGTCAAGAAGCCCGAAACCATCAACTACCGGACCTTCAAGCCGGAACGGGACGGCCTGTTCTGCGCGAAGATCTTCGGGCCGGTCAAGGACTACGAGTGCAACTGCGGCCGCTACAAGCGGATGAAGCACCGGGGCATCGTGTGCGAGAAGTGCGGGGTCGAGGTCATCCAGAGCAAGGTCCGCCGCGAGCGGATGGCCCACATCACCCTCGCGTCCCCCGTGGCGCACATCTGGTTTCTGAAGAGCATCCCGAGCCGCATCGGCAATGTCCTGGACATCGCGCTCAAGGACCTCGAGAAGGTCCTGTACTGCGTCGCCTACGTGGTCACGAACCCGGGCAAGGTCCCCGACCTCCAGAAGGCCCAGGTGATCTCGGAGGAGCGTTACGAGGAACTGCTCGAACAGTACGGCGAGGATGCGTTCGAGGCCGGGATGGGCGCCGAGGCCATCCGCAAACTGCTCGAGGACATTGACGTCGAGACGGTCGCGTCGGAGGTGCGCGCGGAATTGAAGGTGTCCACGTCCGACGCGAAGCGCAAGAAACTGGCGAAGCGGCTGAAGGTCCTGGAGGCATTCCGGGACTCGCACAACCGCCCCGAGTGGATGATCCTCAAGAACCTCCCGGTCCTCCCGCCCGACATCCGCCCCCTGGTCCCGCTGGACGGCGGGCGCTTCGCCACGAGCGACCTGAACGACCTGTACCGGCGCGTGATCAACCGCAACAACCGCCTGAAGAAACTGATGGACCTGAACGCGCCGACCATCATCATCCGCAACGAGAAGCGCATGCTCCAGGAGGCGGTGGACGCGCTCCTCGACAACGGGCGCCGGGGCAAGGTCATCACCGGGGCCAACCGGCGGCCGCTGAAGTCGCTGTCGGACATGCTCAAGGGCAAGCAGGGGCGGTTCCGCCAGAACCTCCTGGGCAAGCGCGTGGACTACTCGGGCCGCACCGTCATCGTGGTCGGGCCGGACCTGCGCCTGCACCAGTGCGGCCTGCCCAAGCAGATGGCACTCGAACTGTTCAAGCCCTTCGTCTTCGCGAAACTGGAGGAGCGGGGCTTCGCCCAGACCATCAAGACCGCGCGGAAGATGGTGGACGACGAGGAGCCGGTCGTGTGGGACCTCCTCGAGGAGGTCAGCCGGGAGCACCCGGTCCTGCTGAACCGCGCCCCCACGCTGCACCGCCTGGGCATCCAGGCGTTCGAGCCGGTCCTGATTGACGGCAAGGCGATCCAGGTCCACCCGCTCGTGTGCCAGGCCTACAACGCGGACTTCGACGGGGACCAGATGGCGGTGCACCTGCCGCTGTCGCTCGAGTCCCAGATGGAGGCCCGCGTCCTGATGATGTCCACGAACAACATCCTCAAGCCGGCGGACGGGCGCGCGATCATCACGCCCACCCAGGACGTCGTCCTGGGGATCTACTACCTGACGCGCGAGCGGCCGTTCGCACGCGGCGAGGGGAAGGTCTTCTCGGGCCCCGAGGAGGTCCGCGTGGCCTACGACGCGGGCGAGGTGGACCTCCAGGCCCGCATTCAGGTCCGCATCGAGGGCCGCCGGCACCAGACGACGGTGGGCCGGACCCTCCTGCGCGAGGTCATCCCGGATGAGATCCCGTTCGAGATGTTCAACAAGGTGATGGACAAGAAGTCCCTCGCCAACCTGATTGACGAGGCGTACAAGCGGTGCGGATCCAAGAAGACCGTGCTCCTCGCGGACCGGGTCCGCACCTGGGGGTTCCAGTTCGCGACGCGGGCCGGGATCTCCATCGCCACCGACGACCTGACGGTCCCGGAGTCCAAGCGCGCGATCCTGGAGGAGGCGAAGCAGCGCGTGGCCAACATCCAGGCCCAGTACCAGGAGGGGTCCATCACCGACGGCGAGCGATACAACAAGGTGATTGACGCCTGGTCGAGCGCGGCGGACCTCGTCGCCAAGCACATGATGGACGGGCTGTCGCGACAGGTCGTCGAGAAGGACGGACAGGTGCGCGAGGTCCCGTCCATGAACCCGATCTACATCATGGCCGACTCGGGCGCGCGAGGCAGCGCCATGCAGATGCGGCAACTCGCGGGGATGCGCGGCCTGATGGCCAAGCCGTCGGGCGAGATCATCGAGACGCCCATCACCGCGAACTTCCGCGAGGGGCTCGGGGTCCTCGAGTACTTCATCTCGACGCACGGCGCGCGCAAGGGCCTGGCGGACACGGCGCTCAAGACCGCGAACGCCGGGTACCTGACGCGGCGCCTGGTGGACGTGGCCCAGGACGTGGTCGTGAGCGAGTACGACTGCGGGACCCTCAACGGCATCGAGGTCTCGGCGCTCGTCCACGGCGGCGAGATCCGGGAGCCGCTGGCGGAGCGCATCCTCGGGCGCGTGGCCCTGGAAGACATCGTGGACCCGTACAAGCCCGAGCGCGTGCTCGTCCACGCGAACCAGGTCATCGGCGAGGACGAGGTCCGCGAGATCACCGAGGCGGGCATCGAGCGCGTGAACGTGCGCTCGGTCCTGACGTGCCGGACGCGCAGCGGGTGCTGCGTGCTGTGCTACGGGCGCGACCTCGCGAGGGGGCGGCTCGTCAACGTGGGCGAGGCCGTGGGCGTGATCGCGGCCCAGTCCATCGGGGAGCCGGGGACCCAGTTGACCATGCGCACCTTCCACATCGGGGGCACGGCCCGCGTGGCCGAGCAGTCGTCGGTCGAGACCCGCAAGGGCGGCGTCGTCAAGTACGTCGACGTCAAGCACGTGACCCGGCGGGACGGTTCCATCATCGCCATGAACCGCAACGGCGAGATCGCGATCCTCGACGACGAGGGCCGCGAACGCGAGAAGTACCCGGTCGCTTACGGGGCGGTCCTGCTCGTCGCGGACGGGTCCCGGGTGGAGGCGGGTCAGTCCCTCGCCCGGTGGGACCCCTGGTCCAACCCGATCCTGACCGAGGTCGAGGGCGTCGTGAAGTTCGGGGACATCACCGACGGCGTGACCGTCAAGGAACTGTATGACGAGGCCACGGGCCTGTCGCGCAAGGTGATCATCGAGTCCAAGGACGCCGAGGCCCGCCCGCGCATCTCGATCAAGGACGACAAGGGCCGCACCAAGGTCATCCCGGGGACGTCGCTCGAGGCCCGCTACCTGCTGCCGGTCGGCGCGAACATCGCCGTGGCCGAGGGCGACGAGGTCTCGCCGGGCGACGTCATCGCGAAGGTCCCGAAAGAGACCACCAAGATGAAGGACATCACGGGCGGCCTGCCGCGCGTGGCCGAGTTGTTCGAGGCGCGCAAGCCCAAGGAGCACGCGGTCATCTCCGAGATCGACGGCGTCGTCTCGTTCGGGAAGGCGACCAAGGGCAAGCGGAAGATCGTCATCACGCCCGAGATCGAGGGCGCCCAGAAGAAGGACTACCTGATCCCGCGCGGCAAGTACGTGAGCCTGCGCGAGGGCGACCGGGTCAAGGCGGGCGACCCCCTCATGGACGGTTCTTCCAACCCGCACGACATCCTGCGGGTCCTGTCCATTCAGGCCCTGGCCCGGTATCTCGTGGACGAGGTCCAGGAGGTCTATCGCCTCCAGGGCGTTCGCATCCACGACAAGCACATCGAGGTCATCGTCCGCCAGATGCTCCGGTGGATGAAGATCACGGAGCCCGGGGACACCCGCTTCCTCGCCGACGAGCACGTGGACCGCTGGGTCTTCGAGGAGGAGAACGACCGGGTCATCGCCGAGGGCGGGCAGCCGGCCTCCGGCGAGCCGATCCTCCTCGGGATCACGAAGGCGTCGCTGAACGTCGAGTCCTTCATCTCGGCCGCGTCGTTCCAGGAGACGACGCGGGTCCTCACCGAGGCCTCGATTGCGGGCAAGACCGACTACCTGCGCGGGCTCAAGGAGAACGTGATCATGGGCCGCCTGATCCCGGCGGGCACGGGCTTCCCGGGGCTGTCGCGGCGGGTCGAGGTCCGCGTCGGGGCCGAGGTCGCGCCCGCGGACGACGGAGAGGTCGCGCCTGCGGTCGGCTGACGTGCGGCCTCTCAAGAATTGTGGGCGTGGGCGACCCCGCAACCCCCTCCCCCCCCCGTAACGTTTTCCCCATTTCGGCCGATAGATCCCGTGGTTTCCCGAACCGCACGGCGTGGTTCGCGAGGAGGTCTCGTCATGGAACCCGAATCGAGGAACTACGGAAGACTGTTGTGGGCCATGGCCCTGGCCACGGTCATCGGCGGCGGCCTCACGGTCCTCGCCGAGCACTCGTTCTCGTCCCCGGCGGCGGCCCTGGCGGCCGCGCCGGCGGACCTTGGGGCGACGGCCTCGGGGGAGCCGATCTTCGCGGAGTTCGCGGCCCCCGGCCAGGAGCCCACGGTCTATCGCCTGCCGCCGGGGTCCGACGTCCACTTGCTCCTTCGGGCGGTGGGGCGCAACGATGCCAGGCCCCCCCAGGCGAACCGCCGCCTGCGCTCGGGGGAGCGGGTGGTCCTCCACGGCGACGGGACGCTCTCGTTCGGCGTGATGGACGGCGCGCGCCTGCTGGCGCTCGGCCTGCGCATCCCGTTGAACCAGGCCGGCCCCGAGGACCTCGTGGTCCTTCCGGGGATCGGCGACCGGCTCGCGATGAAGATCTTGAACTTCCGGGACAAGAGCGGCGGGATCGCGTCGTACGACGACCTCCTGTGGGTCCCCGGCCTCGGACCGGGCGCCCTGGAGGTCCTCAAGCGGCACACGAGCCTGTGGTGACCCCGGCCGCCTCGCACAGGCGGCGGGACGCGGCCCTGCCCTCCTCGACGACCTCGGCGACATCCACGCCCGCGAGCCGCCCGTCCCGCACCCGGAACTCCCCGCCGACGAGGACGTGCCGGACGTGCCGGGGCCCCATCGAATAGACGACGGCCCCCCGCGGGTCGGCCTGCGGGACGCACGCCGGGTCGCGCGGGTCCAGGACCACGAGGTCCGCCCTCTTCCCGGCCTCGATGGACCCGATCGCGTGGTCGAGGCCCAGGGCGCGGGCCCCCTCGATGGTCGCCATGCGCAGGACCTGGCCGGCCGGGAGGACTTCCGGGCCGTGGAGCCCCTTCTGCAACAGCGACGCAAGCCGCATCTCCCGGAACATCGAGAGGTTGTTGTTGCAGGGCGCCCCGTCCGCCCCGAGCGTGACCCGCGCCCCGGCCTGGAGCATGGCGTGGACCGGGGCGATCCCGGATCCCAGTTTCAGGTTCGCGGACGGGCAGTGCAGGACGACCGCGCCCGTGTCCGCGACCCGCCGGACCTCGTCCGGCGTGACCCGGACGCAGTGGGCCAGGAGCAGGCGCGGCCCCAAAAGGCCGAGCGTCCCGTACAGGTCCACGGGCCGGACCCCGAACCGGTCCACGGTCCGGCGGACCTCGTCTTCCGTCTCGGCGCAGTGGGTGTGCACGAGCAGCCCTCGGTCCGCGGCGGCCGCGGCCACGAGTTCGAGCAGGCGCAGCGATGACGACACCGCGAACCTCGGGGCCAGGGCCACGCGGACCAGGTCCTGGTCCCGCGCGTCGGACCGGTCGTACCGCGCGGCGAGGTCCAGGGCCTCGGTGACCGCCACGTCGGGGTCCTGCCGCAGCGCGGCGGGGCCGTCGTGCGCGTCCATCAGGACTTTCGCGAACACCCCGCGCAGACCCATGTCCGTCGCGGTCTCGATCACGACGTCGGTGTGGCGCACGGTCCCCATGTCCGAGACCGCGGTGGTCCCGGACAGCAGCAGCTCCGCAGCGCCCAGGCGGGTCGCGGCCCGGATCGTCTCGGGCGTGTGGGCGGCCTCCAGCGGCCAGGTGAAGCGCGACAGCCACTCCATCAGGCCCACGTCGTCCGCGAGGTTGCGCCACAGGGTCTGACACAGGTGGACGTGGGTCTGCACGAACCCGGGCAGGACGAGACATCCCGACACGTCCACGACCTCGCAACCGGGGAGGGCCGCGAGGCCCGCCCGGACCCCCACGACCCGCCCGTCCTCCAGCAGGACGTCGGCGGGTCCGACGAAGTCGTCCCGGTCCATCGCCAGGACCGTCCCCCCGCGCAGCAGGATCACCCGGTGACCGTTCGTCCCGCCGCGGGCGGGCGCATCCGCTTGATTCATCCTCGTCCCCCCGCCGGGTCCGACCGGTCGTCCCCGCGCAAAAACGCGGGCGTGAAGGCCTCGGGCAGCAAGTCGCCCAGCCGGTACTCCGCCTCGGCCCCCCCGGAACCCACCAGGACCACCCGGAGGTCCTGTCCGAACTCGGCCAGGGCCTGCCGGCACATCCCGCACGGCGGGCACGGGCGCGGGGAGTCCGCCACGATCAGGAGCGCCTCGAACTCGCGGGCCCCGGCGGCCACGGCCGCGGCCAGGGCCGCCCTCTCCGCGCACAGCGACACCGGGTACGAGGCGTTCTCGACGTTGCAACCCGCGAAGACCCGGCCGTCCGGGGTCCACAGGGCCGCGCCCACCCGGAAGCCCGAGTACGGGGCGTACGCCCGCTCCATTGCGACCCGCGCCGCCGCGAGCATCCGTGCCCTGTCCGCCTCATTCACGTCCCCATCCCCCCCTTCGGCAGTTTCTGGATCACCGTTTCAAAGATCGCGTGCAGGGTCCGGCCGGCCCGGGCCCCGACCTCCTTCACCTCGTCGTGGGACAGGAGCCCCCCGGACAGGCCCGCGGCCATGTTCGTGATGCAGGACACCGCCCCCACCCACATCCCGGCGTGGCGCGCCGCGACGACCTCGGGCACCGTGGACATCCCGACCGCGTCCGCCCCGAGGGCCCGGAAGGCCCGGATCTCGGCCGGGGTCTCGTACGACGGGCCGCTCACGGCCAGATACACCCCCTCCCGCGTCTCGACCCCGAGCGAGCGCGCGGCCTTGTGGAACAGCGCGCGAATCTCGGGCTTGTAGGCGTCGGTCATGTCGGGAAAGCGCGGGCCCAGGCCGTCCGCGTTCTCGCCGCGTAGGGGATTGACGCCCATCAGGTTGATGTGGTCGCGAATCACCATCAGGTCCCCGGGCCGGAAGTCGGGATTCACCGCGCCGGCCGCGTTCGACACGAGCAGCGTGCGCGCCCCGAGCACGGCCAGGACCCGGACCGCCGCGACCACGCGGGCCATGTCGTGGCCCTCGTAGTAGTGGACGCGGCCCGCCAGGACCGCGACGTTCCGCCCGCCGAGCGTGCCGAGCACGAGTTCGCCGCGGTGCCCCTCGACCGTGGCCTGGGGAAGTCCGATGCGGCCGTACGGGATGCGCACGGGGTCCTGGACGCGGTCCTCGAAGCCGGACAGCCCGGATCCGAGCACCACGGCCACGTCGGGCAGCCACCGTCGCTGCCCCAGTTTCGCGGCGTTCACGAGGTCCATCGCCGCGTTGAAGACCTCGGGGAGCACGCGGCGTTCCCTGCGCCCGAACTCCCCGGTCTCGCTGACCGAGGTCATGCGACCGATCCGGTCCACCAGGGTGCGCGTCCAGTCATCCATGCGTGGTCACTCCCCGATGACCCCCGCGTACCGGAAGGCCCAGTACGGCAACAGCCACGCCATGGGGCCGGACACCGAGCGTCCGTCGCCCCCGTCCGCCTTCGCCCGCAGGTTCGAGTTCCACCAGACCGTCTGGATCTCGTCGTACGGGAACACCCGGTCGAACTGCGGGCGCCCGTGCCGGTCGTCCGGCCAGTCCAGGGCGTCCTTGCGGTGCGTGTTGTCCACGCGCCAGTCGCGGCGGTCGAAGGGGATCTCCCGCAGACTCTGGAGGGCCGGTTCGAGGTCCGCGGCCTCGGGTCCGGCGGCCAGGGTCACGAGCGCGGCCCACAGGGGGTTGCGCTCCCCGCGTTCGTGGTCGTACAGGAAGAGGAGGCCCTCGATCCACGTCGCCCGCCGCGCGTCGCTCGGTTCATAGCGGATGAGAGTCGCATAGGCCAGCATCGCGAGTTCGTGGTCCGAGTGGTTCATGAAGGCCGGGTCCGTGATGGTCACCGTCTCGGAATGCGGCATCGCGACCTTGTCATAGCGATACTTCGTGATGAGCCTGTCGTAGGCGTCATAGAACCTGCGGTCGCCGGTCATGTGCCAGGTCGCGAGCAGGTGGCCCAGGATCTCGATGCTGTTGAGCCATCCCTCCCCGTACCACGACCCGAAGCACGCCTGGATCGCCGCGGAAGAGTCCTCGGCCTGAAGGGCCTTCTCGAGACAGGGGTCCAGCCCGTCCACGGCCGCGGCCAGGCGCTCCGGCTCCCAGTGGCCAAAGGTCGTGGGTTGGCCGTCCAGGTCGATCAGCCGGAAGCCGTGGTCCACGATATAGGAGGCCAGGGCCGCCGCGTGCTCCGCGACCGCCTGGCGCTCGGCCTCGTCCTTCGCGCACAGGTCGAAGAAGAGCGGGAACCCGAAGAAGTGGCCCGTCGTTTCATCCGAGGACGTATCGTCCTTCCAGTAATAATCGTGCCCGTCCGTGTAGTGCACGAGGTGCCAGTTCTTCTTCGTCTTCTTGTCCTCGAAGACCGCGCCCTCGTCGTCGCGGACCAGGGACCGGGTGACGAAGCCGCGGCCCAGGCCCGCGGCCTCGAAGTCCACCGCGGGGATGTCGATCTGGAGGAACATCATGTCCATCGCGCGGCGGGCCTTCTGGTAGTACCGGTCGTCCCCGGTCGCCGCGACCGCGTAGCACCACGCCCCGATCTGCATCTGGGTCCACAGCCCGTCGTTGTCGTGGTCCCAGGTCCGCCACTCGGTCGGGTTCCAGGGGTCGTCGGTGTC
>DYKK01000334.1 GCA_020722625.1 Anaeromyxobacter dehalogenans | reverse complement strand
GGTCGCGGCTGGCACGGGACCGCGACAAATCAACGTATTCCGTCGTTCTTTCGAGATCGGGATGGCGGATCGTGGGGTAGAATCGCCCTCGCGAACCGGGTGTGTGCGATGGTGGACTGGGACACCGCAAGGCGGATGGTCGAACGGGTCGTGGAGGTTGCACGACCCGAAAAGGTCATCGTCTTCGGGTCCCTGGCGCGGGGGGAGGTCGGCCCGGACAGCGACATTGACTTGCTGGTCGTCGTGCCGTTCGTCGGCTCGCGGCGAGCCCAGGCGGGGCGCATCCTTCGGGCGCTCGCGCTCTTCGACGCACCGAAGGACGTCATCGTGGTCACCCCGGAGGAGTTCGCGCGACTGCGCGACGTCGCGGGGAGTCTCGTGTACCCGGCCGTGCGCGAGGGGAGGGTGCTTCATGCGGCCTGAAGACCGGGCCATCGCAAGGTCCTGGCTGGAGAAGGCGCACGATGACGAGCGGGCCATCGAGATCCTCCTTGGTCACGAAGACCCTCCCTGGGCCGTCGTCGCATTTCACGCCCAACAACTGGCAGAGAAGGCCCTGAAGGCGCTCCTGGCCTTCCGCGGCATCCCGTTTCCGAGGACCCACGACCTGTCGGCGCTCCTCCTTCGCGTGGGTACCGAAATCGAGGTGGAACCGGACCGCCCGGACATCGTGGAACTCTCGCAGATGGCGGTGGCCCCGCGCTATCCGGAGGAGCCGGAGCCCGTCGAGCGCGACCTTGCCATGCGCGCGGTCCACACGGCCCGTGTCGTTGCCGCACGCGTGCGTGCCGTCGTCCTCGGGTGAATCCGAGGCCTTCCTGCCGGCCCTCACCACCCGAACCGGCGAGCGGCCTCGTCGAGGTCGCGGGGGGTGATGCTGCCGGCGCGCAGGCAGCGCAGGCGCCCCTGGGGGTCGAGGAGGACCTGGACCGGGAGGGTGGGCGGGTCGGGGATGCCGAGGGCGCGGTAGAAGCGGCTGCGCGCGGACTCGTCCCGGACCCAGCGGAACTCGTCGGGGAGCGTGCGGCCCTGGTCGTCCAGGTAGCGGGCCAGTTGCCGTTCGTCGTCGTCCACGCTCAGGAACAGGACGCGCAGGGGGGCGCCGCGGTCGCGCCGGGCCGCGGCCCAGGCGGACAGGAGGGGCATCTCCTCCTTGCAGGGCTTGCACCAGGCGGCCCACAGGTTCACCCAGGTCCAGGCGGGACCGTGGACCCGGGGGCCGGGGCGGAGCGTGGGGCCTGGGGGCAGAGACAGGACCTCGGCCGTGGAGCCGTCCGGAGCGCGGTCGCACAGAGGGCCGGCCGGGGCGTCCGGGGCCGAGGCGGGTCCTCGCGGCGGGGCGGGCGCGGCCGGGGCTTCCGGGTCCGCGACCGGGGTCGCCGCATCGCCGGACACCACCTGGGCGCGTTCGATGGGGATCGGCGCGGTCCTCGATGACCCGGGCCTGTCGGGTGGCCGCAGGAGGGGCCATGCCACCACGGCGAGCACGCCGAGGGCCACCAGGAACATCAAGGCGGCGAGAACCCTCATAGACGGCAATCAATCCAGGACAGGACGGCACTGCGGTTCAGGAAGTCCTCGCGGCACTCGGCCTGGGGCCGGGACGACTGCCACTCGCAGAACTCGCGACCGAGCTGCGCGAACTCCTCGCCGAGCCACATCAGGCCCACCTGTTTCTCGATGTCGGGGTCCTTGAAGCGCTCCTGGAGGTGGAAGAGGACCGAGTTCGCGCGCTTGTGCGAGAGGACGCGGTTCTTCACCGTGGGCCCGTCGGTGGAGGCCCGGGCCACCACGAAGAAATACGACGCGCCGCGCCGGTCCGCCCACATCCGTTCGATCAGGGCCTTCGCGCCCTCGTCCAGGTCCTCCTTGCCGAGGTCGAACAGGACCACGCCGCCCCGCTTCGAGAGGGGACGGAACAGGGCGTTGAAGTCCGCGTCGTCAATCTGCGCCACGTTGCGGACCTCGTCGGGCTGGCAGCCTCGGCGGCCCCCCCCGATGAGGCCGCACGAGGTCAGGACCCGGCGCAGGACGCCCTTCAGATCCGCGGTGCAGTAGGTGTCTTCCGCAGTCGAGGCGACCAGGGGGGTCTTTTCGGCCGGTGGGGGGGCCTGGGCGCCCGCCTCCAGGCGCTCGGCCGCGGACAGGACCCACGAGCGGGTCGCCAGCCCCAGGCCTGCGAAGGCGACCCCGACCACCACGACGTGAATGACCCAGCCGACCTTCGTCATCATGGCGTTTTTCCTCCCGCGCTCTGGTCCGCCCCACTCCCGAGAAGGCGGGTCAGGGCGAACGTGAGTCCGAGGTCCGTGTCCTCGTCGCACAGGCGACGGCCGTTCAGATAGACCTGCGGGGTCAGCAGCGGAAGCGCGAGGTCGGCGGCGTGGTGCAATGCCTTGTTCAGGCGGATCTTCGTCTCGGGGCGGTCCAGGCAGTCCGCCAGGTCCGGGAAGCGGGTCACCACGCGCTCGCGGAGGCGGCCCAGGCGCTTGCCGATGCCGTCCATGCGCATCTCTTCCTGGTTGGCGTAAATGAAATCGAGCATCTCGGCGGCGCGGTCGCCCGCGCACAGGAGGGCGCGGGACAAAAGGCACGAGCCGGGGTGCATCGAGTCCTTCAGCATCCAGTTGCACTCGGCGTCCAGCGGGAGCGGCAGGACCCGGGTGGACAGGCGCGATCCGAAGTCCGAGGCGTCCAGCCGCCGGTGCAGGGCCTTGCAGGCCGGGCAGAGCGGGTCAATCACCAGAAAGGCGTCCACGGGCGCGGGGCCGGTCGCGGCGCGAAGCGGCAGGATCACGCCCTCGGGGGGCTTCTCGTCCTTCAGGGTCTCGCACTTCGTCACGTACGGGTCGTAGTCGGGCAGGGCGCGGGCCCACACGACCACCGGCAGGGCCACGGCCACGCCGATCTCGACCAGGTGGGCCGCGATCCAGAAGAACAGGGTTCCCCCGACCCGGGCGCCCGGCTGGGTGACGAAGCGGTCCGCCCGCGAGAAGTGCAGGACGCCTGCGGCCCCGGCCAGGAGGATCCCGGCGCCGACGTACGAACCGACGCACGTGGTGCAGAAGGCGTCGAGCCGGGTCGCGGACAGATAGAAGAAGACGAGCGAGGTCCCGGCGGCCACGAGCGCGGTCAGCGCCAGGCCGACGTTGGGCGCGATCTCGTGCCCGCGCCTCGTGATCAGGGCCCACGCGCACAGGGCCAGGGCGAAGGCGTACAGCCCCATGCCGGGGAGGGACCACGGGATCCCGCCCCAGTACCGGTCCCGCCAGAAGGACGAGTACCGCGAGAACATCGCGACCTTGCAGCCCTCCACGGCCTGGTCCACCTGGCTCGCGGGCTCGACCCCGGGCAGCAGGGTGCACCGGACCGGGTGCAGTTGCCGGTCCAGGTGGGCCGCGAAGTCGGCCGTGGAGACCCCGCTGTAAATCAGGCCGAGCAGGGCCCCGAGCGCCGCCGCGGCCCAGGCGGCCATCGTCTTGCGGGCCATGGATTCCTCCCGAGATCGAATACCCGCACCGGGACGGACCGGTG
>DYKK01000333.1 GCA_020722625.1 Anaeromyxobacter dehalogenans | reverse complement strand
CCCATGACAACCCGCGAGCACAGGAGGGCTGAGGGCGCCATGCAAACCGGAGCCTGACGTCCGGGACCCGGGGTCCGGCATCCGGCGTCCGGGGTCGCGGTGCCAGTCGCTTCGTCGTCAACGCCCCGTCCCCGCGTCCAACATGGTCCTGACACTGTTACTGTTCTTGTCACTGTTCCTGAACCTGTCCACTGAACCTGTCTGCTGACACCTGCCTCCTGTTACGGCCCAAACTGGGAGTCCGTGATTGACTCGAGGTTTGGTCGCGGACTGGCGCGAGCGGTGCTCGCGTCTCCAGGGAAACCTCGAAGAGACCAAGTCGCGATCCTCAAATGAGGCCAGACCCCGGTGATGGAAAGCGGGGCTCGCGTCCCCAGGGGAACCACGATGCGAGCAAGTCGCGATCTTGAAATGCGGTGGTACACTTCGGCACGTTCGTTTCCGGTTCGAGCCATGGACCCGATCCTCATCAAACCCGCGCCGGGCAAGGCCCGCCGGACCTGGGCCCGGCGCGTCGTCCTCGTCGCGGCTGCCCTGGTCGCGGCCGGCGTCGTCGTGTCTCTCGTGGGTCCCCCGCTGCTCGCGCGGGCCGCTCGTGCCGTGGTCCAGGGGAAACTCGCCGAGGTCGCCCGCTCCCTGGGACGGGAGGTCACGCTGCGCCGCGTCTCCTCGGGCCTGTCGGACGCCCTGGTCCTGGAAGGGTTCGTGGTCAGGTCCCGCGACGGCCGATGCGCGACCCTGTCGGTCGATCGGGTCGAGATGGACTTCTCGCTGTGGGACGCGCTGTGGGGCAGGCGCGCGCCGTCGCGCGTGGCGGTGACGGGCGCGCGGGCCACGCTCGTCCTGGAGGGGGGGCTGCCCCGGGACCTTTTGGACCTGGTCCGGGGTCTCCGCCGGGCGCGTCTCTCCGGGCATCCGAGGGCAGCCGGGGAGCCTGCGGGCGCAATCCCGACCCTGCCGGAGTTGCGCGTCACGGGCGAGGTCGCGGTGATGCTCGACGCGGAGGAGGAGCCCGCGGCCCGGCTCCTGGACGGGGACCTGGTCGTCCGTCGCGAGGGCGACACCCTCCAGGCGCGGTTCGCGGCCCGGGCCGTGGGACTCGGGTCCGAGCCCTCGCGGATCGCGGGCACGGTCACGGCGCGGTCGTGGAGGGACTTCACCCTGGAGGTCCGGTCGGGAAGCCCGATGGAACCCACCGCCGTGATGCGCGATTTCCTCCCGGTCGCGGCCCGGGCCACGGGGGTCTTCGTGACCTCGACCCCGGAGCAGACCGAGGTCCGGCTGGAGGGGGTCGAGATCCCGGAACTGGCCTCGTTCCAGGGACTGCCGGTCGTGAGCCGGTTCCTGTCCCACGCCGGGCTCGTGTCCGCGGGAGAGGTCCGCCTGACCCTGGGCGGCGACGCGGCGTCCCTCGCGCGGTCCGGTGGGGCCGGGGTCCTGCGCGCCTTGCGGTCGCTCTCGGTGCGCGACGGGTCGGCCCACCTCATCCCGGCGGTCCCCGCGGTCGGACCTGTGCGCCTGCGGGGGATGAACGCCACGGTCCACCGGGACCGGGAGGGGACCACGACCCTGCGCCTGGACGGGGAGGCCACCGCGGGACGCATGGGGTTCTCTCGCGTCGAGGGGCAGGCCAGGCTCGACCCGGAGGGCCGGGTCCAGGAGGTCCGTCTGTCCCTCGCCGGTCCGATCCTGGTCGAGATGGTCTCCGGCATCCACCCGAGGCTCCTCCCGTGGCCGGGCGCGCGGGCGGACCTGACCATGCTCGCGCGGCGGGACGGGTCGCGGTGGGGGCTGACCGGGCACGTCACGGCCCGGGGACTTGCCTATTTCTGGACCAAGGTGTGCCTGGTGCCCGTGACGGACCTCGGATTCGAGGCGGATTTGCGGGCCGAGGCGGACCTCGCGGCGGGCGAGGTCTCGGCCCGGCTGGACCCGCTGCAGGTCGGCGCGGCCCGGTTCGCGGTGGACTTCCAGGCGACGGGGCTTCACCGCGCACCCCGGTTCGAGGTGGGGCTGTCCCTCCCGCGGCAACCCTGCGACGCGGTGGCCCGGGCGATCCCGCGCGTCCTGATCCCCCGCCTGGATGGGGCGGTGTTCGAGGGGGTCGCCGGCCTGGACGCCCGGTTCGTCGCGGACCTGGAACGGCCCGAGCGCTCGAGCCTGAGTGTGGTTCCGGACGTGGACGAGTGCCGGGCCGTGACCCTGGGACCGCTGGTGGACATGGCCAAACTGAACTCTGACCGGTTCATATTTGAAATTCACGAAAAAGACTATGACGAGCCAATCCGGGTCGGCCCCGGGACCCGGGAGTACGTCCCCATCCAGGACATCCCGGTGGTCGTTCAGCAGGCGGCCCTGGCCACGGAGGACATGGCCTTCTTCCGGCACCAGGGCTTCCGGATCGGGCTCATCAACCGGGCGATCAAACTGAACCTCGGCGAGGGCTGGTACGTCTATGGTGGAAGCACCATTTCGCAGCAACTGGTCAAGAACCTCTTCCTGTCCCGCGAGAAGACCCTCGCGCGCAAACTCGAGGAAGCGATCATCGTCTGGGAGATGGAGCGCCGGGTCGAGAAGGAGCGCATCCTGGAACTGTACCTGAACTGCATCGAGTTCGGCAGGCACGTCTATGGGATCCGGGCCGCGGCCCGGACCTACTTCGGCAAGGAAGTCCGGGACCTGACCCCCATGGACGCGGCGTTCATCATGGCGGCCAAGCCCGGGCCACGCTATGCGCACAAGGTCTATGAGGGCCGCTCGTTCAGTGAGTGGTGGGTCAAGCGGATGAAGGGGATCCTCGAGCGCCTGTGGCGCGAGATGGACGTGATTGACGAGCGCGCGGCCCACACCCCCGACCCTTGTCCACCTGGGGGTCCGCGCGGCCGGTACCTGGTGCCCTGTTTCTACGACCCGGAAGACGGCACCTACGCCCAGCCCGCGGTCGCGCCCGGGACCGAGGTCCCGCCCGGCATGCCCGAGAACCTCCCCGGCGGCGAGGCGCCCGCGCCGGAACCCGCGCCCCCTGCCGGGGCCACACCCGCAACGCCGTAGGCGCGGCGCCGGAGCCCCGGACGCGCCATCCGATTCCGCAATCCCTTGCACCAAGGAGAAAACATTCGCAACTTTTCTTGCCTGTGGGCAAAAAAGTGTGCCCCCACCGATCCGCTGTCCCGATCGACGAAGAAACTCGGCGTGAACCTGGAGCTGCGGGTGCTTGGACAAGTTCAGGAACAGGGTCAGAGGGCAGGTTCAGAGACAGTGTCAGTGCCCGGCCCACGTTGGTCGCGGCGAGCGGCGCATGAGGGCAGCGCCACGTCCACCGCGACCCCGGATCCCGGACCCCGGATCCCGGATCCCGGATGCCGGACTACGAAGAAACTCAACGCGAACCTGGAGCCGCGAGCCCCCGCTCGCGGCTGGACCCGCGGGCACCGCCCGCGGCCAATGGGTCGGTTTCATCCGTCAGGGTCCGCGACGCCGGTGTCGTACTCGGAAGCACGGCGAAACACCGCGATTTGTCGCGGTCTCGTGCCAGCCGCGACCGGGGCCCCGGCTTCCCGCGCAGGG
>DYKK01000332.1 GCA_020722625.1 Anaeromyxobacter dehalogenans | reverse complement strand
CTGCACGTCCTCGCGCTGAACGACACGGTCGGATTCTTGTCCCCGTTCTGGCACAAGGCCGGGCTGTGGTCCCCGCGCCCCGGGGAGGTCGCGGCCGGCCTGGCGGCCTTCCTCGCGTTCGCGGCGGTCTTTCTGGGCGGGGCCTGCGCCCGCCTGCGGTGGAGGGACCTGTAGATGGGCGCGGCGGTCCGGCTGGAGCGCGTGACCAGGCGCTACGGGGCCCGGGTCGCCCTGGACGGCCTGAGCCTCGAGGTCCCGGAAGGGTCCATCTTCGGCCTGCTCGGGCCGAACGGCGCGGGCAAGACCACCACGTTCGCGATCCTGTGCGGGTTCGTGCGCCCGTCGTCCGGACGGGTCTTCTTGCTGGGGGAGCCCCTGTCGCGCCTGAACCGGGTCCGGCATCGCATGGCCGCGCTCCCCCAGGACGCGCGCTTTCAGCCCAACCGCACGCTGCGCGACTGCCTGCGGTTTCTGGGCGAGTTGTCCGGACTGACCCCGGACGACGCCCGGCGGGAGGGAGACCGGCTGCTCGAGGCCTTCGGCCTCGCGGAGGCGCGCGACGTCCCGGGTCGCGCGGTCTCGCACGGGATGAACAAGCGCTTCGGGCTGGCCCAGGCGTTCTTGATGCCGGCGGACCTCCTCCTGCTGGACGAGCCGACCGAGGGGCTCGACCCCCGCGTGGCGCACGAGGTCCGCGACCGGATCCGTTCCGCGAGCCGGCGGCCCACGGTCGTGGTCAGCAGCCACAACCTGGCCGAGGTCCAGGACCTGTGCGACGCCGCGGCCATCCTGGACCGGGGCCGCCTGGTCGCGCAGGGGACGATGAGGGAACTGACGGAGTCGGACGAGCGGGTGATCGTGACCCTGGGACCGGGCAGCCCGGACCCGTCGGCCGCGGTGGGGGCCCTGCCCGGCGTGACGGCGGTGGAGCGGTCCCCGGGCGGGGACCGCCTGCGCGTCACCCTGCGCCCGCGGCCCGGCGAACCGGTCGAGGCCGCGATCACGGCGGTCCTCCGCGCGCTGATGGACCAGGGCGCCACCATCGGCGCCGTGACCCGCGGCCGGACCCTCGAAGAGCGGTTCCTGGAGTTGACGTGAACGGCCGATGGGGCGGGTCCACCCCGATGGAGCGGAGAAGCGCCTTCAGGCGGCGCTCCACGAGTTCCTGGGCCTCGCGGACCACGTCGGAAAAGGCGTCCTCCTCGCGCAGGACCTCCGGCGCGCGCATGCGCTTGCGCGCCTTGACAACGGAGGCTCGGGCGAGGTCGGCGGCCCGCAACGCATCCAGGTCGGGGTTCAGGGCCTGCTCCACCGGCTCGAACTCCCGCAGGCGGGCCCCGCGTCCACGCGGAAGCGGGTCGGCGACCACCAGAGAATCCACATCGGAAAGGGGCCCTGCCGTGCCCCGGGCGACCGAGCCGAACAGCACCAGCAGGAATCGCAGGTCGAAGGAGCCCTGGGCCGTGTCGGTCGGGTAGTGGCAGGCCTTGAGGAGGTGCAACGCGACGAGGTTTTCGCGCCGCGCGGGGGGCGACTCGACCTGGAGCAGATCGAACAGATACAACTAGGGGATGTATCGTCCCAGAAGGCTGTCGCCACCCCGACGAAAGAAGTCCAGGCGGGCGCTGCCGGTGACCACGATCGGGACGTCGCGGCCTCGCAAGTCGTAGAGGCCTTTCAGCCGGCTCTTCCATCGCCGGTCCTTGTGAATCTCGTCGAGGAGGACGGGGCCGGGGCCCCGCGCGGCCACGGCGCCGACCGGGTCACGGACCCAGGCTCGGCGGAAGCGCGGGTCATCCCAGTTGAACTCGTTGTCAGGCGTCTGAAGCAGACTGCGGCCCAGAGTGGTCTTGCCGACCTGCCTCGGACCCGAGACGAACGCCATCTTCCCGTCCGCGAGCGCGTCGCCGCGGATGGCGGCCTCGAGGTATCTTTTTCTGGGCTCCCGCGCGCCTTTTCCCAGGATCCATGCTCCTGAGAAAACTGATAGACTTCCACGGCCATCTATCAGTTCGATGATAGGTTGCCTGGCCCGCAAGCCGGCGTCAAGTCCGCCCGTTTCATCGGCGTCCCGGCGCGGCGTCAGGCACACCGCATCCAGCAGGTCCGGGGCCCGGTCCGGCTGGACCGGTTGAACAGAGTTGCAACGGCAATCTCGGAGTGGACCCCCGTGGCGCGGCGTGATCGCGGGGCAGGCCAACCTCTCCGAGCGAACAAGCCTTGCAAAAATTCCTTGACAGGGCGGTTTATCCGGATAAACTGCCCTCATGGGACGGATTGTCAAGAGGTTGCTCGACATCCGCCTGGGGGAGGGCGGGTCCGCCTTCCTGTGGGGTCCGCGGAGGGTGGGCAAGACCTACTGGCTCCAGCACGGCTTCCTGCGGCGTGATGACTGGTACATCGACCTTCTGAAGACAGATGAATTTGCGGAATATGTGTCGCGCCCCTCCCTCTTGCGGGAGAGGTACGCCGGGGGCCGGGTCGTCATTGACGAGGTCCAGAAGGTACCGGCCCTGCTCGATGAGGTCCACTGGCTGATCGAGAACCGGCGTGCATCGTTCTTGTTGACGGGGTCGAGCGCGCGGAAACTCAGGCGCTCCCACGCCAACCTCCTCGCGGGGCGGGCCCGACGATACGAGATGGGGCCCCTGTCGTACTTCGAGACGGACGGCTTCGATTTCGAACGAGCGATGTGGACCGGACTCCTGCCACCGATGTTCCTGTCCGACGACCCGGAGGCGGACCTGCGCGCCTACGTCTCCGACTACCTCAAGGAGGAGATCGTCGCGGAGTCGGCCGCCCGGAACATCCCGGTGTTCTCGGACTTTCTGCGCGTCGCGGCCCTGACGAACGCCGAGTTGGTGAACTACACAAACATCGCCCGCGAGGTCGGCGTCAGCGCCAAGGTGGTCCGGGGCTACTTCGAGATCCTCGAGGACACCCTGCTCGCGTTCCGCCTCCCCCCCTGGCGGAAGACGAAGAATCGCAGGCTGATCGTGACGGACAAGTTCTACTTCTTCGACGTGGGGGTGGCCAACTGGCTTGCCCGGAGGCGGCCCAGGGCGGGCAGTCGCGAATTCGGAAAGAGTTTCGAACATTTCATCTTGATGGAGGTCCAGAACTACCGCCGATACCGGGACCCGGACCTCGACGTGCGCTTCTGGCGGACAGCGACGGGATTCGAGGTGGACTTCATCCTGGGAGACATGGACGCCGCGGTCGAGGTCAAGGCGGGTCGGGTCCATGAGGGCGACCTGCGGGCGCTCGCGGCTCTCGCAAGCGAACACGCCCCCGGTCGGAGGGTGGTCGTGAGCCTCGAACCACGGCCGCGGCGGCTCGGCGGTGTCGAGGTGCTCCCGTGGCAGACCTTCCTGGAGGAACTCTGGAGCGGGGCCCTCGTCGCGCCCCGGCGTGGTTGAACGCCGGGCGGGTTCCTTTCACGCGCTCTGTCCGCATGGAAGCCGGTCCTGGGTGCGCGTCCGGGGACGCCCGCCGTCACGCGCCGGGACCGGACAACGCCTCGAAGAACAGCCTGCCCGCATGGCGGGCGTCGCACACCGGGTCGTGCGCCGGG
>DYKK01000331.1 GCA_020722625.1 Anaeromyxobacter dehalogenans | reverse complement strand
TTGAGGTCCTTTGACACCCCCGACCCCTTCTGGTAAGGTCGAGACGTGGTTTCACCGCGCCGTTGCAGGGGGGGCGGGATGTTCGGGATCGGGTGGTCCGAGGTCCTCGTCATTCTGGTCATCGCCCTGCTGGTGCTGGGTCCCACGAAACTCCCCGACATCGCCAAGGGCCTGGGGAAGGGGCTGCGCGAGTTCCGGCGGGCCATGAACAGCCTCGACGAGGCGCCCGAATCGCTCCAGGGCCCGGCCCGCCCCCCAGATCCGCCCGGACGCGCGTCGTATTCCGTCGAGGTTCCCGACGCGGGCGGCGCGACCGCGCCGCGACCCGACCCTGCCCCGGAGGTCGCCGGGACGCCGGGGGAAGCCCCCCGGACCGAGACGACGCCTCGCCCCGGTTGAGGCGAATGATGGGAGGGCCGGGGGGCGGGCGGGCCGAACCGATCATGGAAGACCGACCCATGACGCTGACGGAACACCTGGCGGAACTTCGGTCCCGGCTGGTCCGCGGCGTGATCGCGGTCGCGATCGGCTTCTTCGTCGCATATTCATTTCACGAAGAACTGTTCGAGATCATGGCGCGCCCGGTCCTCCAGGCCTTGCGCGCCCACGGAATCCCCACGCTCCAGGCCCTCCAGGTGACCGAGGCGATCACCGTCTATCTCCAGGTCTCCCTCGTGGCGGCCCTGGTCGGGACGGCCCCGTATCTCTTCTACCAGGCGTGGGCCTTCGTCGCCCCGGGGCTCTATGCTCGCGAGAGGCGCCTCGTGCGCCTGGTCGCGGGCCTCGTCTCGGGGTTCTTCTTCCTCGGGGTCCTGTTCTGCTACGCGGTGTTCCTGCCCCTGGTGGTGGACTACCTGGTCGGATTCACGGAAGAATCCGGGTCGATCCGGCTCCTCCCCACCGTGGAGAAGACGTTCAGCATCGTCACCCTGTTCCCCCTGGTCTTCGGGCTGGTGTTCCAGTTGCCGCTCGTCATGTTCCTGCTGTCTCTCCTGGGGATCTTTGATCACCGGAGGCTGCTGAAGGTCAGCCGGTATTTCGTGGTCCTGGCCTTCGTCGTGGGCGCGATCTTCACCCCCCCCGACCCGCTCTCCCAGGTCCTGATGGCCGTGCCCATCACCCTGCTGTTTTTCCTGGGCGTGGCGTTCGCGTGGGTGGGAGGGCTCCTGCGCGAAGGGGGCCGCCGCTTCGTGGCCAGGGTGGTCGCGGGGGGCGTCGTGCTGGTCTTCGCGGCCCTGGTCGTGGCCTCGGCCCTCCTGTGGAACCTTCCGAGGCACGACCCGGACCCGGCGCTCCTCGTGACGGGGGATGCGTGGTACGTGGTCCGGGCGGACCCGGCCTCGCGCCTCGGGAAGGCCGCGATCGTGGCCCTGGGCGCGCCCGTGCCCGGGGAGGGGGTGCCCCGCTGGGTCCTGGTGACCGGCGGGGCCGAGGGCCGTCGCGTGTGGGCCTGGGGACCGGATGCCCCGTGCGCCGGCCCGCCGTCCGACGAGGGGGTCTGCCTGGTCGAGGGGACCGCGTCGCCGGGGGCCGGGCCGTCGTCCCTGTCGCTGGGCGAAGGACCGGTCGGGGCGGTGGTTCGACCCCCGTGCCTGGACCGCCTGGCCCCCGCGGACGTGAGGGGCGACGCGACGCTTCAGGTCGACGTCCTCGAGGAGCCGGGCGGACTGGTCCGGGTCGCCTGGACCCTCTCCGGTGCCGCCGGGGCGTGGCGCGCGTGGGCGGAGCGCCTGCGCGACGAGTGGACCCCCGGCGGGGTCCCCGCCGGCCTCGACCGGACGCCGATCGGGCGCGCCCTCGCATGGAGCGCCGGCGACTTCGAGGTCTCCGGGGGGGACGGAGGGGTTTCGATCACCTGGACGCTCACGCCGGTCCGGGCCGTCCGGTCGCTGTCGGAACTGGTCGTGGGCTTGTCGTCGTGCGGCCGGGACGGAGGTTGAGGACGTGGCGCGGCGCTCCAGGATGTCTGCGGCCCTCCTGATGGAGGTCTATCGCCGCCTGCTCGCGGCCCGGGGACACCAGGGCTGGTGGCCCGGGGACGGCCCGTTCGAGGTCGTGGTCGGCGCGGTGCTGACCCAGAACACCGCCTGGGTGAACGTGGAACGGGCCATCGCGAACCTCCGGGCCGCCGGGGTCCTGGACCCCCACCGGCTCGCGGCCCTCGACCCCGATGCGCTCGCGGCCCTGCTCAGGCCCGCCGGCTACTTCAACGTCAAGGCGCGCCGCCTCCGGGCGGTCAACGAGTTCTTGCTGCGCGAGGCGGGTGGGGACGTGACGGCCCTGGGGCACGACCACGACACCGGGGCGCTGCGGGCCCGGCTCCTCCGGATCCCCGGCGTGGGCCGCGAGACCGCGGACTCGATCCTCCTGTACGCGCTGGGCCGGGCCGTCTTCGTGGTGGACGCGTACACCCGGCGGATGTTCGGCCGGATGGGGCTGCTCGACCCCGCGATGGACTACGACGCGATCCGGGCCGTCTTCGAGACCCGCCTGCCCCCGGACGCGAACCTGTTCAACGACTATCACGCCCAGATCGTGATCCACGGCAAGGAGACCTGCCGCCCCCGTCCCCGGTGCGGCGAGTGCGTGACCCGGGACCTGTGCGCCCTCGGGACGGCGGGCGGCCGGGAGGACCGGGGCGAACCGACCGAGGTGAGGCATGTCCCCGGATGAGGCGGGCGAAACGGGGGGTCGGGAGGAAGGCAGGCGGGCACGGCCCTCCGGATGGCACCGGGCCGCGTGCCGGGCGTGCGACATGCTCGTTCCGGGCTGCGGGATGCTCCTGTCCGGGAGGAAGGGGGCCGGGGCCGTGGCCGTGACGGCCTGGGGCCTCGCCCTGGTCGCGGCCTCCGGTTCCGTGTGCGTCGGCGGGGTCCACCCCTTGCAAGCCGCGGTGGTCGCGGGCGTCGTCCTGGCCGCCCTGGAGGTCCTCCTGGTCCTCGAACCCCCCGGAGACCGGTGGAGTCCCGGCGCCGCCCTGGCCGGACTCGTCGCCTTCCTGGCCCTGGTCGCAGCGGGCCTGGCGGCCGGTGTGGGGCATTTCTGTTCCCTCGCGGCGGTCCGGGACCACTGCGAGTTCCCGGGGCTCCTGCCGGGAGAGGTCGTCCTGGTGCGCCGCATCGATCCGGACCGCGACCCCGTGCGGCGGGGAGACCTCGTGTCCGCGGAGACCCCGGGCGGTCCGGTCATCGCGCGCGTGGTGGGGACTTCGGGGGACTGCCTCGTGTTCCAGGGGGCCTCGGTCACCCGGAACAACGCCGTGGTGCCGTCCACGGAAGTGGGGACGGTCCTCCTGCCGGACGACCTGGGCGCCCCGCCCGGCGAGACCCGCGACCTCCAGGTCTATGAAGAGGAACTCGATTCCGGGAAGCACCCGTTCTTTTTCCGGAGGGGCGTCGTGGTCGCAAACCGGTCGTGGGACGTCCCGGACGGACATCTGGTCCTGGCCTGCGACAACCGATCGACCGCCGACGCCCTCGATTCGCGCGAGGTCGGGACCCTCCCGCTGGACGCCGTCATCGGCCGGCCGGGCCCGGTCGTGTGGTCCCGCGACCCGGTCCGGGGCCTCCGGCTGGACCGACTGGGCGCGGTGTGGCGGTGACGGCGGGTCAAACGTGTCCCC
>DYKK01000330.1 GCA_020722625.1 Anaeromyxobacter dehalogenans | reverse complement strand
CGACACTGAACCTGTCCACTGAACCTGTTCCTGAACTTGTCCAGGTACCCGCGGCTCCAGGTTCGCGTCGAGTTTCTTCGTAGTGGGGAAGGACGGCGGAGGAAGTGGTGCTCTACCTGGGACTGGACCTCGGAAGCCTGACGTGCGACGCGGTCCTGCTCGACGGCGAGGGCCGCCTGGTATCGTGGGCCGTGGTCCCGACCGGGGCCCGCCACGCCGAGGCCATGGCCCGGGCCCGGGCCGAGGTCGTGTCCAGGGCGGGGTGCCGCGACGAGGACATCGCGGCCGTGGTCTCGACCGGGTACGGCCGGGAGCGGGTCGAGGGCCGGCTCGCGGCGGTCACGGAGATCACGTGCCACGCCCGCGGGATCACGCACCTCCTGCCGGGGACCGAGGTCCTCCTGGACATCGGAGGCCAGGACAGCAAGGCCATCCGGCTCGCCCCGGACGGGAAGGTCGTGGACTTCGCCATGAACGACCGGTGCGCGGCCGGGACCGGGCGGTTCCTGGAGGTCATGGCCCGGGCGCTCGAGGTCGAGGTCGCGGACCTCGGGGACCTCGACGCGCGGGCGCGCGGCAACCTGACCCTGACGAGCCTGTGCACCGTCTTCGCCGAAAGCGAGGTCGTCGGCCTGGTGGCGGCCGGAACCGACGTCCCCGAGATCGTGCGGGGCCTGCACCGGGCCATCGCGTCGCGGGCCCAGGCCCTGGTGCGGCGGGTCTCGCGCGACCTTCGAGCGCCCCGCATGGCCATGTCGGGGGGGGTCGCCCGCAACCGCGGCGTGGTCCGGGCCCTGTCCGAGGCCCTGGGATGGGAGGTCCACGTGCCGCCCGAGCCCGACATCGTCGGGGCCCTGGGCGCGGCCCTGATCGCGCGCGAGAGGGTTGCCTAGCGCGCAGTTCCGTTCTAGGATTCCGGCCGTCTCGACGCGGCGGGTCCCGTGGACGGGTTGCTCGTCATCTTGAGTGCGCCGTCGGGGGTGGGGAAGACCACCCTGATCCACCGTCTCCTGGCCGAGGAGCCCTCGTGCACCTTCGCGGTGTCCCACACGACGCGGCCGCCTCGGCCGGGCGAGCGGGACGGTTCCGATTACTACTTCATCGGGGAGGACGAATTCGACCGGATGGTCGCGGCGGGCGAGTTCCTGGAATGGGCCGTGGTCCACGCGCACCGCTACGGGACCTCGCGGGCGGAGGTCGCGCGCCTGCGGGAGGGGGGCCGCGACGTGGTCTTCGAGGTGGACTTCCAGGGGGGGCGGGCCCTGATGCGCGAGTTCCCCGAGGCGGTGAGCATCTTCGTGCTTCCGCCGAGCCTGGCCGAGGTCCGCCGCCGCCTGGAGCATCGCGGCACCGACGACCCCGAGGCGATGGCCCTGCGCCTGCACAACGCCCGCGTCGAGATCGCGACCGCGTTCGAGTACCGGTACGCGGTCGTCAACGACGACGTGGACCGGGCCCTTCGCGACCTGCGGACCCTCCTGGCCGCGGAGCGCCTCCGGTCCCCGCGCTGCAAGGACCTCGTCCGCTCGCTGGTGGCCGAGGACGCCTGACCCGTGGTCCTTCCTTGGAGGCATGACCCGATGACACAACCCCCGCGCGTCCGCATCGCCCCGAGCCCGACCGGGGACCCGCACGTGGGGACGGCCTACGTGGGGCTGATCAACTACGCGTTTGCCCGCCGGAACGGCGGGCGGTTCATCCTGCGCATCGAGGACACGGACCGCGAGCGGTCGTCCGCCGCGAGCGAGGCCGCGATCCTGGACGCCTTGCACTGGCTGGGACTCTCGTGGGACGAGGGGCCGGACGTCGGCGGCCCGTGCGGTCCCTACCGCCAGTCGGAACGGAGCGAGATCTACCGCGAGCACGCGCGCATCCTCCTGGAGCGCGGTGCGGCCTACCCGTGCTTCTGCACGCCGGCCCAACTCGCGGCCATCCGCGAGCGCCAGCGCGCCGCGAAACAGAACAAGGGCTACGACGGGACCTGCCGCCGCCTTCCGCCGGACGAGGCCCGCCGGCGCATGGAATCCGGCGAGCCGCACACCATCCGGCTGGCCATGCCCCTGGAAGGCGAGACCGCGTTCCAAGACCACCTGCGGGGGGACGTGTCCTACGCGAACGACCAGATGGACGACCAGGTCCTGCTGAAGTCGGACGGCTTCCCGACGTACCACCTCGCGAACGTGGTGGACGACCACCTGATGGGCATCACGCACGTGATCCGGGCCGAGGAGTGGCTGAACTCCACGCCCAAGCACGTGGTCCTCTACCGCGCGTTCGGCTGGGACCCGCCCGTGTTCGTCCACCTCCCGCTCCTGCGCAACGCGGACCGCTCGAAGATCTCGAAGCGCAAGAACCCGGTGTCCCTGGACTTCTACCGGCGCGTGGGCATCCTGCCCGAGGTCCTGCTCAACTTCCTGGCGCTCCTCGGCCACTCGATGCCGGACGAGCGCGAGGTCTTCACCCTCGACGACTTCGTGCGCGAGTTCTCGTTCGAGCGGATGCACCTGGGGGGGCCGGTCTTCGATCTCGACAAACTGCTGTGGTTGAACGGGCACTACGTGCGGGCCATGGACCCCAGGGACCTGGCCCGGCGCATCCGGGACACGGTGTTTTCCATCGAGAACATCGAGGCCCTCGTCCCCCTGATCCGCGAGCGCGTGGACGCCCTGGGCGAGTTCCCGGAGAAGACCTGGTACTTCACACACCCGAAGATGCCCGTCCCGGCGCAGGAACTGGCCGGGGCTGTCCAGGGGCGGGCGCCGAAAGAGGCGGCGAAGGCCCTCAAGGCGGCCCACGAGGCCCTCAACGAGGCGCCGTCCTTCGACGCGGAGGCCCTGGAGGTCCGGATGCGCGACCTCGCGGCGTCCCTGTCGTGGAAGCCGGGCGACCTGTTCATGCTCGTGCGCATCGCGGCCACCGGCCGCAAGGCCACGCCCCCGCTCTTCGACACCCTGGTCGCGATCGGCCGCCCCGCCGTGGCCCAGCGCCTGCGCGCCGCCGTCGAGGCCCTCGGGCGCCTCAAGGAGTGACGGGCGCGGGCGGCGCCTGGCGGAACCGCGACTGCGGGCCGCCCTGCGGGAAGACCTGGACCGCGCGGAACTCCGTGACGGGCCTGTCCGGGTGGGCCGGGTCCCCCGTGACCCGGAAGGCGTGCGGGACTCCGCGAGGGATCCGGAGGGTGTCGCCCGGACCCACGGGGACCGCCCGTCCCCGGGAGGTCATGACCCCGAACCCCGCGAGGACATGGAGCCACTCCTCGGAGTCGTCGTGGCGATGCTCCGGGACCTCGAGCCCCGGGTGCCCCGTGAACAGGCCCAGGTACGGACAGCCCGCGGCCTCGCCCTTGCAGTCGAGGATCCGCTCCACCTGGGCCTTCCCCCCCGCGACCACACGCCGGTCCCCCTGGCCGGCGCGCACGACCTCCAGGTCGCCGGCCGCTTCCCCGGCCGACGCCGTCGGGAGGAGAAGACACAGAACAGCCAGCCACGTCATGCGGATCTTCATGTGACTACCTCCGATTCATGGGAAAGCGTCCCGGCGCGAGGCCTGGACCCGGCATCCGGGGTCGGGGGGCCGGGATCCGGGGTCCGGCATCCGGGGCCGCGGTGCACGTGGCTCCGCCGTCCACGCCCCGTCCCCCGCGTCCAACGTGGCCCTGACACTGACACTGCCCCTGTCACTGCCCCTGTCACTGCCAT
>DYKK01000329.1 GCA_020722625.1 Anaeromyxobacter dehalogenans | reverse complement strand
CACCTTGATTTATCACGGTCTCGTGCCGGCCGCGAATTGGAATTCGCGGCCCCAGGGTGGTGAAATGAAACGAAGCTGATTTCATGTTTATTCAAAGAATTGCGGGAATCGATGGCGGATTCCGGGCCGGCGTCACCGCGTCAGTTCCCGGACGAGGCGCGGAAGGTCATAGACCTTGGCAAGGGCTTCCAGGAGGGCCGGGGTGGCCACGGCCACGGCCCGGTTCACGGACTCCTCGAACCAGAAGGCCCCGCCCAGGGACTGGATGTTGCCGTCGAAGATCAGGCCGACGACCTCCCCGCGGCGGTTGATCACCGGGCTTCCCGAGTTCCCGCCCACGATGTCGCAGGTGCTCGCGAAGTTCATCGGCGTGTCGAGGTCCAGTCGGTCGCGCGCGCGCTCCCACGAGGGCGGGAGCGCGTAGGGGTCCTTGCCGGTCGCGCGCTCGAACAGCCCGCGAAGGACCGTGACCGGGGACACCTCGCGGGACCCCTCCCGGTACCCCGCCACGGTCCCGTACGTGATCCGCAGGGTAAAGGTCGCGTCCGGGTAGGTATCGGTTCCGGCCAGCCGGAACCGGGCCCGGGCCAGGACCTCGGACTCCCGGTCCTCGACGGCCTCGACCTCATCTTCGTAGGTCTTCCGCACCGCGCGGGCCGCCGCATCGAGGCGCCGGGCAAAGGCGATCATCGGGTCGTCCGTCGCGGCGGTCCCGGCCTCCCACAGCCGCCTGCGCAGGCCCGGGTCGGCCAGGCCCGTGCCCCGGACCAGGGTCCGGGCCAGGTCCTCGGGCGAGTCGCGGCCCAGCACGAGCCGCGTGACCGGGTGGTCCGCTCCGAGGTGCTCGCGGACCTTGGACAGCCAGAAGGCCACCTGCACCTCCTCCAGGTCCGGCTCGATCGGCGCCGTGGAGAACAGCGACTGCGTCAGGCTCGGCAGGGCCGATTCCCGGAACTCGCGCAACCGGACCTCGTTCGCCTTCGTGCGCTCTTCGTCCCACCGCACCAGGGTCCGGGCCATCCGGAAGAGTTTCGAGAACGACGCACCCCGCCCCTCCAGGAGCCAGTACTCGGTCAGGAGGCCGCGCAGTCGTTCCTGGACCGCCGCGATCCGGTCCAGTGCGGCCAGGGCCTCGGCCCCGCTCGGGTCCCGGGACAGCCGGTCGCGCAGGGTCTGTTCCTCCGCCGCCTTGTGTCGCTGGAAGTCGCGGTCCAGCAGGGTCTTGTGCATCCCGTGGTAGGCCTTGAAGGCGTTTTCCAGGTAGAACAGGTCGTTGCGGGCGATGCGGGCGTGCTCCGCGCCCTCCCGCGAGAACTGCGTCAGAATGCCGCGCAACTCCGCGTACACCTTCAGGGTCATCGGGTACAGGACGTCCCGGAGAAACTCGATCTGGGCCACGGTCAGCAGGCGCATGGTCCGACCCGGGTGCCCGGTCACGAAGACGACGTCGCCCTCGCGAGGCCCCTGCGCCGAAAACTTGAAGAAGTCCTTCACCCGGGCGGGCTTGCCGTCCTCATAGACCCTCACGAAGGCCACGTCCAGGTCGTAGCGAGGGAACATGAAGTTGTCCGGGTCTCCCCCGAAGAAGGCGATGCGGTCCTCGGGCGCGAACACGAGCCTTACGTCTTGATATCGTTTGTAGCGATACAGGTCATACCGACCGCCGTGGTACAGGTTCACGACGTCGCAGCGCCACCGCCCGCCTTGCGCGCACTCCGCCTCGATGCGGCTCATCTCGGCCCGCAGGGCCTGGCCGAAGTCCGCGCCCGACTTGCCGTGCGTGGCCTCGTGGATGCGGGCGGTCACGTCGCGGATCTCCTGGAGGACGTTGACCTCGAGTTCGGGGCAGGCCCGCTCGTCCTCGATCCGTTCCGCGCGAAACCCCTGCGCCATCAGGTCGTTTTCGGGCGTCGAGACCTCCTGGATGCACCCGGCCGCGCAGTGGTGATTGGTCATCACCAGCCCGTCCCGCGACACGAAGGACCCCGAGCACCCCTGGGCCAGGCGGACCGACGCGAGCCGAGCGTGGTCGAGCCATTCCGCAGACGGTGACTCCCCGTACCTCTGGCGAAACCGCTCCGCCGGAAACCCGTTGAGGGTCCACATCCCCTCGTCCGCCCAGGCCGTTCCCGCCGCGAGCACCCCCAGGACACCCAACCATGCAGCCGCGCGTGTCATCGAGACCTCCTGTGGCCCGCCCGCCGCCGATCGCGACCACGACCTTGCGCCCGGCGCTTCCAGGGCCGGGCACGATTCTAGGGGACCAGCCGGCCTTGTCAATCAGGGGGGTGCGACCCAAATCCACCGCCGCATTGCACAAGCCATTGAACCTGTTGGCTTTGACGCGGATCGTCATCCACCACCATCTCACGCCAGCGGGCGTGCCACTTCAATCCGAAATCCGCAATCCGAAATCCGAAATTCCCGGAGGGCCGCTCACGGGCACGCGCCCGCCGTGAAGGCCACCGCCGCGCACTTCTGCGCGAAGCACGCGTTGGGATAGGTCACGCCGTCCGCCCCGCACACGGGGGCGATGGGGTCCTTGGGGTTGTCCGGGGTGCCGCAGATGACCGCGCAGCCCGAGCAGACCCCCGTGGAAGCGACCGTGGCCTCCTTGCAGGTCGCGAAGCACTCGTTGGGGTAGGTCTTCGGGAAGCCCTGGAGGTAGGCGCAGACGGGGTCGAAGGTCCGCGGGCACTGCGGGCACTCCGAGGCGCACTCGCCCTCGTACAGCAAGGCGACGCCCGCGCAATCGAGCCAGCACTGGTTCGTGTAGGTCTGGCCGTCCGCGCCGCAGACCGGGGGGCCGTTCATGTCGCAATCGCACGTGCAGGGGCCGTCGTACTTCTTCGCGATGCCCCGGCAGATGAGCGTGCACTCGTTCGGGTAGGTCTGGAAGTCCACGCCGCAGACCTCGACCACGGGGAGCCCCTCGCACTCGACGCAGCAGCGGCCCTCGTGCTGGATGGCGACTCCGGCGCATTCCGACGCCGCGCACGCGTTCGCGTAGGTCCGGCCGTCCGCGCCACACACCGCGGCCTTGGGCTGGGTCATGCACTGCGGACAGTAGTCGAGGTTCAGGCAGGCCCCGGGGTAGATCAGTTTGACACCCGGGTTCTTCGGGCAGTTCACGAGGGAGCAGTAGTTCCGGTACGTCAACCCGTCCGACCCGCACACCGGGTCGTCGGCCTGCCCGCCGCACGCCGGGCACGGCGGGTCCTCGCACAGCCCGCCGACCCCGACCATGGCCGGGTCCTGGTAGTGCCGGCAGTGGCCGTCCTCGCCGCACACGTCGGCCGTGCAGGGGTCCCGGTCGTCGCAGTCGGCGTCCGCCACGCAGCACCCAGGGACCCCCTGGTGCAGGCAGGCCGCCAGAACGCAGGTGTCCGTGGTGCAGGGGTCCCCGTCGTCGCAGGACGCATTGGTCGAGCAGGTCCCGCACGACGGGTCCTGGACATGGGTGCAGCGGTTGGACGTGCAGAGGTCGAACGTGCAGTCGTCCCCGTCGTCGCAGTCTTCGGCGCCCAGGCAGCAGTTCGGGACGGGGCTGTTCGTGCAAGCCTGGTGGACGCACCGGTCGTCCGTGCAGGGGTTGTTGTCGTTGCACTGCGTCGCGCTGTCGCACTGGGCGCACCACGGGTCGAAGGTATGGAGGCACTGATTCTGACGGCACTCGTCGAGGGTGCAGTCGTTGCCGTCGTCGCAGTCC
>DYKK01000328.1 GCA_020722625.1 Anaeromyxobacter dehalogenans | reverse complement strand
AACGACCAACCCCAACGATGCTGGGGCCGCGAATTCCAATTCGCGGCACGTCGCGAAACGACCAACCCCGTCCATGGTGATCCCTGAAGCACGAGGAGGCGCGGGCTGGAAGCCGACACCGTGACGGCTGACCGGCAAAGAACAGGGTCAGGGGACTGGGTCAGTGACAGGGCCAGGGCCACGTTGGACGCGAGGGCGGCGCACTACGACAAGGCCACGTCCACCGCGACCCCGGACCCCGGACGCCGGATGCCGGATGCCGGACCCCGGACGCCCGTTTCCGGCCGCACGAGACCGCGACAAATCAAGGGATTCCGCGTACTGCCGAGTTGGTGGTGTCGGATCGTGCGTCGCGCCGCCGGGTTTCCGGCACGACGCTTGACTCGCGCTCGGCAAACCCTGTCCTGGTTCTCGGTTCTCTGAAACCATGAAAGGGGGTGAGAACGTGAAGCGCTTCATGATCCCGCGCGTCGTTCACTGCAGCGAAGGGTGTCCGACGGTCCCGGGCATGACCTGAAACGGCCCCGCCGCCTGACCCAACGGGGGGCGGCGTCTCCCCCGGGCTCGCCCCGGGGTTCTGGTCTTCCCGGTCCAGCGGGTCGCGCCACAGACGGCCTCATCGGGGCTTGTCGGGCGCGGCCCCCGGATCGGGCGTCCTCCCGTCCCGCAAGGCCCGCAGGCGTTCGAGGCGCTCCCGGAGCGTGCGCTCGTACCCCGCGTCGGCCGGCTCGTACCAGCGCGCGCCCCGCAGGGCGTCGGGCAGGTAGTGGACCGGGACCCAGTGGCCCTCGTAGTCGTGGGGGTAGGCGTAGCCCTGCCCGTACCCGAGCGCGGCCATGCCCGGGACCGGCGCGTTGCGGATGTGCAGAGGGACCTCGAGACTCCCGGTCTCGCGCACGGCCTTCTGGGCGGCCCGGAGCGCCCGGTACGAGGCATTCGATTTCGGCGCGGTCGCCAGGTACGTCACGGCCTGGGCCATCGGGATCGCCGCCTCGGGCAACCCCAGGAATTCGTAGGCTTCCTTCACGGCGACCGCCACCTGGATCGCCCGGGGGTCCGCGTTCCCGATGTCCTCGGCCGCGAAGATCACCATGCGCCGGATGATGAAGGCCGGGTCCTCGCCGCCCTCCAGCATCCGGGCCATGTAGTACATCGCCGCGTCCGGGTCCGACCCGCGCAGGCTCTTGATGAACGCCGAGATGACGTTGTAGTGCTCCTCGTAGGCGCGGTCGTACCGCAGGACCGGCCCGGTCCGGGCCGCTTCCAGGACCTCGGCGTCCACCTCGGCCCGCCCCTGGCGGACCGCGAGGTCCACCGACGCCTCCAGCAGGTTCAGGACGCGTCGCCCGTCCCCGTCCGCGGCCCGGGCCATGGCCCGCAGGACCTCGTCCGACACGCCCACCCCGGTCGCGCCGAGCCCGCGCTCCCGGTCCTCGATCGCCCGCCCGGCGATCGCGACGAGGTCGTCCTCTCCGAGCGGCATCAGGCGCACCACGCGGCACCGCGACAACAGCGGCGACGTGACCTCGAAAAAGGGGTTCTCGGTGGTGGCCCCGATCAGGGTGATGGTCCCGGCCTCGACGTGCGGCAGGAAGGCGTCCTGCTGGGCCTTGTTGAAGCGGTGGATCTCGTCCACGAAGAGGAGGGTCCGGCGGCGCTCCCGGCGCCACAGCGCCGTGGCCTCGGCCACAACCTCGCGGACCTCCTTGACCCCGGACAGGACCGCGGAGAACGGGACGAACCGCGCGCGGGTCGTCGCCGCGATCACCCGCGCGAGCGAGGTCTTGCCGCTGCCGGGGGGACCCCACAGGATCAGCGACGGGATCGCGTCGTGCTCGATGGCGGAGCGCAGGAAACCGCCCGGACCGAGGGCCTCGGCCTGGCCCACGACCTCGTCCAGGGTCCGGGGCCGCATCCGCTCGGCCAGGGGTTCGCGTCCCGGGGCCGAGGGTCCCGGCCGGTCCCCACCAGGGCCGGGGGTCGCGGGAGGACTTGCCTCGCCGCCGCCGAACAGGTCGGGTGCCTTCACGCCGTGATCCTTTACAGGACCGCCCCATTCTAATACAGTCCCGCCACCCGGTCGGTCCGCGAGGAGAGGCCATGTCCGACGCGCACCCGGAACCCCCCATCGCCCTGTCGTTCGATGACGTGCTCTTGTTGCCCCGGTACAGCGACGTCCTGCCCCGGGACGTCTCGCTCCGCACGCGGCTGACGCGGCGGATCACGCTGAACATCCCCGTGGTCTCGGCCGCGATGGACACCGTGACCGAGGCCGAGACCGCGATTGCGCTGGCCCGGGAGGGCGGGATCGGGGTCATCCACAAGAACCTGTCCGTCGCCGCCCAGGCCGGGGAGGTCGCCCGGGTCAAGAAGTCCGAGAGCAAGGTCATTGACAACCCCGTGACCGTCCACCCGGACCACCGGTTGTCCGAGGCCCTCGATGCCATGCGCCGCCACAACATCTCGGGCCTGCCGGTCGTGCGGGACGGGATCCTGGTCGGGATCCTGACGCACCGGGACCTGCGCTTCGAGACCGACCTGGAGCAGCCCGTGTCCGCGGTGATGACCCGCGACGTGGTGACCGGGCGCCAGGGCATCTCGTTCGAGGAGGCGGTGGCGATCCTGCGCCGGCACCGCATCGAGAAACTCCCGATCGTGGACGACGAGGGGCGGCTGCGCGCCCTGGTCACGTTCAAGGACATCCAGAAGGAGTACAGGCACCCGCAGGCCGCCAAGGACGAGCGGGGCCGCCTGCTGGTCGCGGCGGCGGTCGGAGTGGGGAGCGCGGGGGTCGAGCGGGCCGAGGCCCTGGTGGAAGCGGGCGTGGACCTCCTGGTCGTGGACACGGCCCACGGGCACACGAGGGGCGTGATCCAGACGGTGCGCGAGATCAAGCGGCGCTTCCCGGATCGGGAGGTGGCCGCGGGCAACGTGGCGACTGGAGAGGCGGTCGCGGCCCTGATCGAGGCCGGGGCCGACGCGGTCAAGGTCGGGATCGGTCCCGGGTCCATCTGCACGACGCGCGTCGTGTCCGGGGTCGGGGTCCCGCAGGTCTCGGCCCTGTGGGAGTGCGCGGCCCCGGCCCGAGCGGCCGGCGTCCCCATCATCGCGGACGGCGGGGTCAAGTACTCCGGCGACATCACCAAGGCCCTGGCCGCCGGGGCCGAGACCGTGATGCTCGGCAACCTCCTCGCGGGGACGGACGAGGCCCCGGGCGAGGTCGTGTTCTACCAGGGCCGCACCTACAAGGTCTATCGCGGCATGGGGAGCCTCGGGGCCATGCGGGCCGGGTCCAGGGACCGCTACTTCCAGGAGGACGTGAGCCCCGAGAAACTCGTGCCCGAGGGCGTGGAGGGCCGGGTCCCGTACAAGGGGCCGCTCGCCAAGGTGGTCTTCCAGTTGATGGGCGGGCTGCGGTCGGGCATGGGCTACCTCGGGGCCGCCACCATCCGCGACCTCCCCGGGCACGCCCGCTTCGTGCGCATCTCCGGCTCCGGCCTGCGGGAGTCCCACGTCCACGACGTGCAGATCACCGAGGAACCCCCCAACTACAACGCCGGATAGTCGGCCACGACCCGCCGCCCTGCTCTCGGAAGAACGACGGAACACCCTGATTGGTCGCGGTCTCGTGCCGACCGCGACTTCCAAAGTCGCGGCCCCAGCATCGTTGGGGTTGGTCGTCCCGCGACGGGCCGTTCACCCCTGGCGG
>DYKK01000327.1 GCA_020722625.1 Anaeromyxobacter dehalogenans | reverse complement strand
CCGCCTTTCTTCGAATACACATGAAAGTTGCTTCGTATCATTTCACCACCCTGGGCCCGGGACTTCCAAGTCGCGGCTGCCACGAGACCGCGACAAATCAAGGTATCCCGTCGTGCTTTCGAGATCGGGGTGGCAAATCGTGGTCCCCCCCGAGGTTCGGAGTGCGTCTCCCGCCCTGGGGCAAGGGGCGGGCACGGACGGACGCGGACCGGCACGGACAGACCGCGCTTCAGGGGGCTGCACGGACCGGGACAGGCATCCCGGCCGCGGCCGAGACGATGCGGCGGGCCACGGCAGCGACCACGGCATCGGGCACGCCGCGGGGATGGAGGGAACGGACCCGCATGTCGCATGGGACGTTGACATAGTCCACGACGAGGAAGCGGCCCGCCGAATCCAGGCAGATCTCCGCGGAGAAGAAGTCGAGCCCGGACACGCCGGCGATGCGGAGCATCATGTCGCGCACCGGCGCAAGACCATACCGTTGCTCGTCGCCGGGCGTGAGCGGATCGTACACGTGCGTCCGGTCGTCCCACCACATGGAACAGACTTCTCCGAGCACGAAGAGAGGTCGGAACCAGGCCCGGCGCCCGTCGAGCAGCACAGGCTCCACCTTTTCCTGGATCAGGTACTTCTCGCCGGGGAACATGGCCCGGGCCCTGCGGATGTCGGCCATCGTGTCGCCCGTGACCACTCCCTCGCCTCCACCGAACGAGGCCGGTTTGATCACGAAGGGCCGCGGCAGACGTGAGAACTCCTCGGCCGTCACCTCCGGCCGCTCGGCAAATGGAGGCAGCAGGAGCGTGTAAGGAACGACGAGACCGTGGGTGAGGAACTCCATGTGCATCGTGGCCTTGTCAGAGGCCCAGACCGCCATGGCGTTGCGGTTGAGGACCCGTCCCCCCGCCGCCTGCACCAGCCCCTCGATGGGAGCGAAACGCGAATCGACATCCGAGGCCCGGTCCAGGTAGCACCCGATGGTGGAACCCGCTGCAAGCCGCTCGATGACCGCCCCGACGTCGCCCGGGCGGATGGAAAGGAAGGTCAGGCCGGCCGCGGCAGCCTCCGCTCTCAGCCGCTCGACAAAATCGCCGTCGTACCGCCACTCCCACGCAACTGCCAGGCTCCAGTGCTCCGACACGACCTACTCCCACACGCCTCCGACCCGCAACGTATAGTCTTCCGGGGAGGGGGCGTCAACCGTGGAATCGCGCTGGCCAGGCGGGGCCGAGCCTGGTCTGTTCGGCCCCCGGGTCCGGCTTGTAACGCCGTCGTAGGGGACGAAGTTGCTGTCGCAGGGCGTAAATTGTGGTAGATTTCAACCCTCATTGCAGGGAGGTCTTTCCGATGAAGCCGAATGCCCGGAGGGGGATCCAGGAGGGCGCGCTCCTGCTGGTTGCGACGGCGCTCACGCTCGGGTGCGGGGGCGGGGACGGCAAGAAGAAGGTCGGGGCGTTCTGCTCCAACGACGAAGAGTGCGAGACGGGGCTGTGCCTGTCGTCGGTGTGCCTGGACCCGGACGGGGACGACGACCTGGACGGCCTGCGCAACGGCATCGAGAAGGTCCTGAACCTCGACCCCCTGAACGGGGACACGGACGGGGACGGGGTCGCGGACGGCCAGGAGGTCGTGACGATCCAGTCGCCGGCGGACAGCGACGGCGACCAGGGGATCGACGCGACGGAATCGTCCCTGCCGGCGGCGGACCCCGACCAGGACTGCCTGCCCGACCAGTTCGACCCGCACAACGACGCGCCCGAGACGGACGTCACGCCCCAGCAACTCGGGGAGGTCTGCGCGCGCACGGGGGTGTGCCTCGCGAACAAGGGCCTGGCCCTGGGCACCTGCCACGACGGGGTGCTCGAGTGCGATTTCACGGCGGTCCCGGGCTTCGAGGAGACGGAGTCCACCTGCGACGTGATGGACAACGACTGCGACGGGCAGACGGACGAGGGCCTCGCGGGATGCGTCACGGTCGCGTCGTGCGACCAGCCGGATTGCGTGCTGGACCTCGGGGGCGGCACGGGCCAGCCCTTCGATGTCACGAACCGGCACTCGGGCGTGGGGGTGGACGAGGACGGGAACCTGGTGATTGACGTGACGACCATCGCGCTGCCCTACCTGTGGATCGCGAACGACCAGGACCGCACCATCAGCAAGATTGATTCGCGCACGCGGCGGGAGGTTGCACGGTATTCGGTCGGGCCGGAGTGCTCGTTCCCTTCGCGGACCAGCGTGGACCTGGACGGCAACGTCTGGATCGGGTGCCGCGAGGGGTCCGATGGAACGCGCCTCGTGAAGGTCGCGGCGGACCCGGCGTTCTGCGTGGACAAGAACGGGAACGGGACGATCGACACGATGTCTTGGCAGGTGGACCCGGTGACGGGCGACCGGACCCCCGTGATGCCGCCCTGGCAGGAGGACGAGTGCGTCCTGTTCAACGGGGCCCCGAGCGTGCCGGCCGGGGCGCCCGACGACGTGGCCCAGAACCCCGTCCCGTCCGACTGCAACGCCACGATCCGCGGGGTGGCCGCGACCAGGGAGCGCACGGTCGTGATCGGGGGGAACCGCGGATGCCGCGAGGGCCACTACTGGGAGGTCCGCTCCGTGTACGACCCCTCGCAGCCGTATCTCGAGAACGTGAACCCGGGCGTCGAAGTGGTGGGACACTGGTTCCTGCCGGACCTCGAGCACGTGGACCTCGCGGGGAACCCTTGCAACGACCCGGGAGAGACGGGGTCGTACGGGCTCGCGATTGACGCGAAGGGGGTTGTCTGGATCGCATCGCTCGACAACGGAATGCTCGCGATGCTGGACCGAAAGAACGGCCGGTCCTGTGGGTGGAGCACCGACAGGCCCTATGGCATCTCGATTGACTACGCGGGCCGTATCTGGCTCGGGTCCTGGAGCGGAGACGAGGCCGTGGGTCGCATCTTTCTGCCGCAGACCTCCACCCTTTTCTCGATCGAGAAGAACACGGAGGGTGAGCCGTGGACGACGGGGACCGACCTGTACTCGGGACAGTTGACGCGGGGGGTCGCGGCGTCGTCCGACCCCGAGGACCCGCACGGCTGGATCGCCATGACCGAGGGGACGGCCGGGGTGATCTCGGTGCGCGTGACGAACGAGGACCCGCAGGCCTTCGACGCCCGGGTCGAGGCCGTGGCGCGGATGGACTCGAACGGGGTCTGCTCGTACGGGGGTGGGTCGTCCGGCGTGGGGATTGACGGGGAGGGCGACGTGTGGGTCATCCACATGGACCCTTGCGGGCACTCGCTCCTGGACGATGCCGACCACAACAACGCGGTCGCCCTCGAACTGGACCGATCCCGCCTCACCGGCTGGATCAACCCCCAGACCAAGGAGGAAGCCCAGGCCGTGGTCTCGGGGATCGTGGACACCGGGTCACACAGTTACACTTACAGCGATTTCATCGGCCAGCAACTCGCGACCATCGTGGCCCCGCAGGGGGTGTACGAGCAGGTCTTCCAGGGGTGGAACGAAGCGGGGGTCACGACCGAGTGGGTCTATGTGAAGGCGGGCCTCGTGAACCCGCTGTCGGGCGACGCGCTCTTCGCGGCCTTCCGCACGCGCGAGGCCCTGTGGCAACTCTCGGGCGTCCCGATGAGCGCGGAGGTCCCGTTCGCCTGCACCGGGACCGAGTGTACCTTCGAGTTCCCCGCCGGGACCACCGGGCGGTTCCTCGACCTCAAGGTC
>DYKK01000006.1 GCA_020722625.1 Anaeromyxobacter dehalogenans | reverse complement strand
GCAGGCCTCGCCCCTCGGAGAGCGCGCGGGGTACCTCGGGTCGGAACGGCAGGGTGGCCAGGACCGGTACTCCCCGGGCCGCGGCCATCGCCCGCAGGTCGGCCGCCGCCGGCGGGTGGAGGTCCGCCTTGTTCAGCACGATCGCGGCGGGGACGCGAAACCACTGCGCCAGGTCCAAGAGCCGCTTGAGGTCGTGGGCCGCCGCGACCCCCGGTTCCGTGACCGCCACCATCAGGTCCACCCCGCCGATCGCCGCGTGGGTCGGGCAGTCGATCCCGGGCGGTCCATCCACGATGACCAGGTCGTGACCCTCCTCCGAGGCGATCCGAGCCGCCTCCTTCCGGACCTCGGCCACGAGCCGGCCCGAGTTGTCCTCCCCCACGTCGAGGGCCGCATGCACCAGGGGGCCCCAGGCGGTGCGGCGCACGGTCCAGGCCCCGGCCTCGCGCTCCTCGAACCGGATCGCGTCGGCCGGGCACGACCGCGCGCAGATCCCGCAACCCTCGCACGCCAGTGTCACGACCTCGGGCATCCAGGACGCCGTCGTCCGGATGGCGTGGAACGGACAGACCTCGGCGCAGACCAGGCACCCGTTGCAGGCGTCCGGGTCGATCCGCGCGCGCCTGCCGGCCCGGAAGGTCGTCCACGGGGCGTCCTGCCCCGGCAGCAAGAGCGCGAGGTTCGCCGCGTCCACGTCCGTGTCCGCGGCCACGCACCGTCCCGCGACCTGGACGAGGGCCGCCGCCAGCGAGGTCTTGCCCGTGCCGCCCTTGCCGCTCAGCATCACGACCTGCTTCATGGCCGGTCCTCCCGGGCGAACCCCTCGATCGCGTCCGCGACCCGGGCCACCTGCTCCGCGAATCCAGGCACAACCCCGATGGCCGCCTCCCCGCGAGCGCTCGCCTCCGCGATGCGAGGGTCGAAGGACAGGCGTCCGATGACGGGGACATCCAGGGCCGCCAGCGCGGCGTCCGCACCGTCTCCGAGGTCGGCCCGGTTCAAGACCACCACCGGCGGCACCCCCAGGCCCCGGCACATCCGGACGGCGAGCCCCAGGTCGTGCCACCCGAACGGCGTCGGCTCCGTGACCAGCACCGCGAGGTCCGCCCCCCGGACCGCGCTGACCGCCGGACAGGACGTCCCCGGCGGCGCGTCCACCACGACCCGTCCGGACCCGGCCGTCGTGACCACGCCCTCGATCAGGCGCGTGGCGCGGGCCTCGCCCACGTCCAGGACGCCGTCCAGGAACCGCACGCCGTCGGTGCCGCCCTCGCGGATCGTCCCGACCTCCCGTGGACGCATCCGGAGCACCCCCGGTGGGCATGCGAGGGTGCAGGCCCCGCACGAATGGCACAACTCCGGGAAGACCAGTACCCGGTCCGCCAACGCCACGATCGCGTGGAAGGCGCAGGCCTCCTGGCACTGTCCGCAGCCGTCGCACGTCCCCTCGAGGCGGGGCACGGGGACCGAAAACCGCCTCGTGGTCTCGATGTCGGGCCTCAGGAACAGGTGTCCGTTGGGCTCCCCCACATCGGCGTCCACATAGGTGACCCGGGCGCCGCGCGCCGCCCAGTGCAGGACCAGAGACGTGGCGACCAGCGTCTTTCCGGTCCCGCCCTTCCCGCTCGCGACCGCGATTCTCATCACAATGTCTCCGTGTGCGCGACCGTTCACGGCCGGGAGGCCTTCTTGAGCAGGCCGGCCCGGAAGCGCTCGATGGCCGTTGCGGCGTTGACGTCGCTCGTGCTGACGAACATTTCAATGCGAGCCGCCTCCAGGGCGTCGAACGCCTTGGGGCCGAACCGCCCGGAGAGGACGGCGTTCACGCCGAGCCGCACCAGGAGGCCCGCGGCTCCGCTCCCGGCGCCGTGGGCTCCCGACGCGGCCGTGTTCTCGACCACCGTCGTCTCCCCGGTCTCGAGGTCCGTGACGAGGAACCGGGGAGCGCGCCCGAAGGTCGGACAGACCGCGGCCTGGAGGTCGCGCCCTCCCTCGATCGACACCGCCACCTTCATGCCGGCCCTCCGTCGTGGTGCCCGTGTTCTTGACAGCCGCCGCCGTGGTCGTGGTCGTGCTCGCACGGCGTGACACCGCTGATGTCCCCGGCGAGGAAGGCCGTGACCGCGTCGCGCACGCATCCCTCGGCGCCGGTGGCCACCTCGATCCCGAATCCGTGCAACAGGTCCACGGCCCTGGGACCCAGACCGCCCGCCAGCAGGACGTTTGCGCCCGTGTCCCGGACGAACCCCGGCAGCACCCCCGGTTGGTGATGGTCGGCCATCGGGTTCGCGACCACGCGGCAGGCCGTGATCCGGCCTCCCTCCACCTCGACGAGGGCGAACGCGGCCGCGTGACCGAAGTGCGGGCACACCTCGGACTCCAATCCCGCGTCCTCGTCCACCGGGATCGCGATGATGGTCCCACCGCTCATCGTTCGTCCTCCTCCCGCGTCCGGTCCGCGGAATCTTGCGACAACGCCGCGGGCACGGACCCACCCGTCCGACGCCCGCGGCCGCCGCCCCAGCCCCGCCCTCGACCTCCCCCGTGCGGCGGTCCTCCCTGTCCGAGCCCGGGTCCCCCGCGCCGGGCCCCTTGCCCGCACCGTCCCCTGCCTCGCCCGGTTCCCGGCCCCTGCCCCAGGGGCCCCGTCCCGTCTCGATTCGGCATGAACGCCTCCTTTCAAGAAACCTTTCCAAGTCCGGGCCGTTCAGGACACCGGTGTCCCGAACCCCGGCCGCCGGCAATGATATTGGCATTTGCCCACAATGAAGTCAAGGGGCAGGGGGGCGAAGAGCCGACGGATCAAAGGTTTCTAGAGATCCTCCCGCATCGGATACAATCGGGTTCGCGAGACCCGGTTCGCCGAGGGCGTGAAGGCATGGCCCGACCCAAGAATCCGCGGCGCGTCGCGGCTGCCCCGGTGGCCACCTACTTCAAGCCCCGCGGCATCCCGATGAGCGACCTCGAGGAGGTCGAACTGGACCTGGACGAGTTCGAGGCGATCCGCCTGGCGGACCTGGAAGGTCTTTACCAGCAGGAGGCCGCCGAGGCCATGCACGTGTCGCGCCAGACCTTCGCGCGGGTGCTGGAATCCGGGCGGCGCAAGGTCGCGGAGGCCCTCGTGCGCGGCAGGGCGCTGAGGATCGAAGGACTGGAGCCCAAGGACGCGACCCGGTACTGCCCGCGGTGCCGGCACGTCTGGATCCACCCGCCCAGGGACGGGAAGGCCGCCTGTCCTTCCTGCGGGGACACCACCTCGTCGGGGGAGTCCCGCGCCTGAACGACCGCCGCGGCTCACATGGCGGACGGGTCGCGCGCCCTGGAAGCGCGCCCGGAGGACCGGGTGAGCGTCCACACCGCCGCGACCAGGCCCGCGAGGACGATCAGGGCCTCGAGGACGCCCACCGCGAGCGCGGCCCAGGCGGGCATCTCGTAGAGCGGGGGGCCTTGCTCCGCGGAACACGCCGGCGTCCACGCCACGCAGGCGAGGAACGCCGTCGCCAGGGCGGTCCACGCCCGCCGAGGGCTCGAAACACCGGCCCGATGCGCGCGGTCCCCGGTCACGGGCCCCCCCCGTGCGACAGGAGGTCCTCGAGCAGACGCGCGTCCTCCGGGGGCGCCTCGACGAAGAAGGGGATGCCGTAAGGCCAGGCGTACGCCGAGCAGTCACGGTCCCCGACCCGCCACCGGAGGGCCAGGGTCCCCCCGTCCTCCGCTCCGTCGGCCCGGATCACCGCGGACCGCCCGTCCGGCGCGATCGAGGACCCGGCCCCGGGCACGGCGACCACGCGCCCCGCGCAGCCCCGGAGCAGGACCGGGACGAACACCCACTGCTCCCCTCCGGACGGCGGGAACCGGACGCGCAGGCGGACCTCCACCTCCTCGGCCTCCGGGTTCGGCCAGGGCCAGCCCGGCAGCAGGACCTGGTTCTCCTCGACCTTGAGTCGTCTCGAGACCAGGAATCCGGACGTTCGACAAACCGGGTCGGCTCCGGTGCGGACGCGGCAGACCTCGAACCGGTCCCAGTCCACCCACGACTGCGCCCACACGGCCAGCAACACGGACTCGCGACCTCGGTCCAGGACCTCCCAGCCGGGCGGCATCGCCGGGGGAAGCCAGGCAGGGCGAACTCGCAGGACGGTCAGGGCGGTCAGGTCCCCGGAAACCGCCCCTTCCGGTTCCACCCGGGGCGCCACCACGGGCATCAGCTGGATCAGGTCGTGGCCCAGGAGGCTCCGCAACCTCGGAATGGTTCGTTCCAGGGTCCAGCCGTGAAACCTCGCAGCCTCCGCGACCCGGCGCGCGTCCTCCATGGTCATCCCCGGCAGGTCGCCGGGGACCTTCCATTCCCGCAGGCGCGCTCCGGGCCAGAACGCGATGCCCGCCGCGAGGCACGCCTGGAGCGCGGTCCCGAGGGGTCCCCGGAGACCGGCGCACCCTCGCGCTCCCACCCAGGTCCGTCCGAGGACCTCGCGGACCCGGTCCGCCGCAACGGAGACGCCGCACGCCAGCGAGGCCGCGATCCCGCCCAGCCACGCCCCGAGGTACTTGTCGGTCTGAGTCGTGACCCCGCCGAACACCGCGGCCTCGAAGACGACCATGATCGGGGCCGTGAACGCCAGGAGCACGGCGATCCGGCGTCTCCGCTCGCCCCGGGTGACGACCAGACCCGCGGCGAGGGCCGCAACCCCCACGAGGCCGACCCTCTCGGTGTCCAGGGGGCTCCAGATGAACTGGCCTCCGGTGTACGGGGACGGACCGATCCCCCGCCAGATCCCTGCGGCGTTGCTCGCCCAGGTCCCGGGCGAGAGGGCCACGACCAGGGCTGCATAGGTCCCGAGGACGGCCGCCAGCGACCTCCCGGGTCGTGGCAGCAACAACGCCGACGCAAGAAGGCATGCCGCGAACAGCAGGAATACGATGTGGACCTCGGTGGTCAACGCGCCGACCGCGGCGGCCAGGACCAGGGGCGCCACGTGCCGCGTGGCCAGGGCCGCCACGCACAGGGCCCACGCGAGGGTCCCGAGCAGGGGGAGGATGCGGTTGTTATAGACCACGGTCGGCTGAAAGTCGTGGGACGAATAGACATACGCCAGCACCAGGGCCGCGCCGACCCCCGCCCACGGGCCGGCCACCCGGGCGGCCGCGAGCGCCGTCAGCACGAAGGTCAGGGCACCGGCCAGGTGCAGAAGGACGTGGACCGCGGCGAGGTCGAGGCCCGCCCGCTCGGCGAGGGTCCTCCAGTGCAGCCAGGTCGTCCCGTGCCGCAGTCCGGGGACCGACGTGGGAACGCCTCGGTCGAGGCACCGGTCCTGTGCGAGGCACACGGCCACGGCCCGCTGGTCGAACACCGTGTCCGTCCACAGGGCCGGTTCCAGGCCCCCCAGGCGGACGTGGAAGACCAGACCCGCGCCGAGCAGGGCCAGGAGGACCGGCCAGTGGAGCGACGGGGTTCCCGGGGAGTCGTTCACGACCATCGGACCCCCGGCGTGGTTTCCAGGGGATCAGGCGAGTTCGAACAGTCCGGCTGCGCCCATGCCGCCGCCGATGCACATGGAGACCACGCCGTACTGGTGGTTCTCGCGCCTCATCTCGTACAGGACCTGGACGGTCAGTTTGGCGCCGGTGCAGCCCAACGGGTGTCCCAGGGCCACGGCCCCGCCGTTGGGGTTGACCCGCGAGGCGTCGAGGCCGACGGTCCGTCCCAGTTCCTCCAGGCAGTAGAGGGCCTGGCACGCGAAGGCCTCGTTGATCTCATACACGCCGACGTCCGCGGCCTTCATCCCCGTCTTCCGGAACAGTTTCGGAATGGCCTCGGTGGGTCCGATCCCCATGATCTCGGGCGGGACGCCCGCGACCTGGAAGTTCACGAAGCGGGCCATGGGCTTGACTGCGTACCGGCGGACCGCCTCCTCGCTCATCACCACCACGGCCGCCGCGCCGTCGTTGATCTGCGACGAGTTGCCGGCCGTGACCCTGCCGTCCTTCTTGAACACCGGCTTCAGTTTCGCCAGGCCCTCCAGGGTCGTGTCCCGGCGCGGGCCCTCGTCCACGTCGAAGACCTTCCTCTCGCCCGTTGCGTAGTCCTTGACCTCCACGGGGACGATCTCGTCCTTGAACTTGCCCGCGTCAATCGCCTTCACCGCGTTCATATGACTTCGGAGGGCGAACTCGTCCGCGGCCTGGCGCGTGATCCCGAAGCGTTCGGCCAGGATCTCGGCCGTGTTGCCCATGGGCGTGAACACCTCGGGGTTCACGTCCACGAGGTCCGGGTCGGGCAGGAGGTTGTAACCCCCCATCGGGACCTGAGACATGGACTCGACCCCGCCCGCGACGATCACGTCGTTGAACCCGCACATCACGTTCTGGGCCGCAAGCGCGATGGCCTGCAACCCGGACGAGCAGAACCGGTTGACCGTCATGGCCGGGACCGTGTACGGCAGCCCCGCCTTGAACCCGATGATCCGGGAGATGTTCATGCCCTGGGTCGCCTCGGGCATGGCGCACCCGAAGACGATGTCGTCCACCTCGTCGGGCTTCAGGCCCGGGACACGGGCCACGGCCTCCTTCGTGACCACCGCCCCCAGGTACTCGGGGCGGGCGTTCCGCAGGGTCCCCTTGACGGCCCGGCCCACTGCGGTCCGGGCGGCCGAAACGATGTACGCTGTCTTCATCTGCGATCCTCCGTTTGGATGGCGCGACACGCCCCGGGGACGTGCCGGACGCGGGTCATCATGGTCAGTTCCTCAGCGGTTTTCCCGTCTTGAGCAGGGACTCCATCCGCGCCTGGCTCTTCTCCATCCCGCACAGCGACAGGAAGCCCTCGCACTCGAGGTCGTGGATGCGCGCCTCGGTGACCTTCGTGTGGGGCTCGATGTCGCCCCCGCACAGGACCCACGCGATCTTCTCGGCGCAGACCTTGTCGTGCTCGGTGACAAAGCCGCCGAGTCCGAACGAGTACAGACCCAGTTTCAGCATGGCAAACCCGTCCCGCCCCGGCAGGATCAAGTTGTCGGGCGGGAGCGGCGGCCGGTACCCCGCCCGGGCGAGCCCCAGGACCGCCTGCTTCGCGTCGTGGATCTGGCGGTCGCGCGCGAGGGTCACGCCGTCCCACGGCCGCAGGTAGCCGAGTTCCCGCGCCTCCTCCGCGCTGCGCGACACCTTGGCCATCGCGATGTTCTCGAAGACCTTCTGGATGAAGGGCATCCGCGACGTCTTGAGGTCCGCGGGCACCCCGGCCAGGACCCGCACCAGGCTCGCCGCGCACCCGCCCCCCGCGGGCAGGACCCCGGCCCCGATCTCGACGAGGCCCATGTACGTCTCGGCCGCAGCCTGGATGCGCGCCCCGTGCATCGAGACCTCGCACCCGCCGCCGAGCGTCATCCCCGCCGGGCAGGTCACCACCGGCTTCTTGCAGTACTTCAACCGCAGGTTTGCCTTCTGGAAACTGCGAACCACCTGCTCCAGCATGTCCCAGTTCTGCATCTGGGCCGCCATCAGGATGAGCCCCAGGTTGGCACCCACGCTGAAGTTCTCGGCGTGGTTCGCGACCACGAGCCCCTCGAACCTCGCCTCGACCTCGTCCACCGCCTCCATCATCATCTGGATGATGTCGTCGTCAATGGCATTCATCTTCGTGTGGAACTCGAGGCAGGCGACCCCGTCCCCGATGTCGATCAGCGACGCCCCGAAGTTGTCCCGGACGACACGGCCCTCCTCCTTGTGGTCCCCGAGGATGACAACCGTCTCGGGCCGCTCGACCGGCTGGTACGTCCCGGTGCGGAAATCGAAGTAGTACCGCCGGGTCCCCACCTTCTTGTAGAAGGTGCCCTCCCCCTCGTTCAGCACGCGGTGGACGGCCTCGGGGACCTTCAGGCCCATCGCCTCCATGCGCTCGACCGACTCGCGCACCCCGATGGCGTCCCATCCCTCGAAGGGGCCCATTTCCCAGTTGAAGCCCCACTTCAGGGCGTTGTCGATGTTGACGATGTCGTCCGCGATCTCCCCGATCCGCTTGGCCGCGTAAATCAGCCCGTACGCCGTGGCCTTGAACGCGAGGTCCGAGGCCCGGTCCCCGGTGTTCAGCAGGTTGCGCACGCGCTCGCCCGGGTCGTCCACGCCCTTGGTCGCCTTGATCGAGTCGAACTGCGGCTTCTCGACCGGACGGTATGCCAGGGTCCGCCAGTCCAGGACCAGGTTCTCCTTCTTCTCGCCCTTCTTGTAGAAGCCGCCCTTCGTCTTGTTCCCGAGCCACCGGTTTTCGATCATCTTGTAAACGAAGTCCGGCAACCGGAACACGTCGCGCTCGTCGTCGTCCGGCAGGGAGTCGTAGCAGTTCTTCGTGACGTGGGCGAAGGTGTCGAGCCCGACCAGGTCGCACGTCTTGAAGGCCGCGCTCTTGGGCCGCCCCATGGGCGGACCGAAGATGGCGTCCACCTCCTCGACGGTGTAGCCGCCCTCGACCATCAACTGGATGACCTTGAGCAGTCCGTACACCCCGATGCGGTTCGCGACGAAGTTCGGCGTGTCCTTGCCGAAGACGACCCCCTTGCCCAGGACGTCCCGGCCGAACCGCACCCACGTCTCGACCGCCTCGTCGTCCGTGTCGGGCCCCCGCACGACCTCGAGCAGTTTCATGAACCGCACGGGGTTGAAGAAGTGCGTGACCAGGAAGTTCCGCCGAAACGCGTCGCCGCGGCCCTCGGCCATCGCCCGGATGGACAGACCCGACGTGTTCGACGAGACGATGGCCCCCCACTTCATCACGGATTCGACGCGCTCGAACAGGCGCCTCTTGATGTCGAGGTTCTCGACCACGGCCTCGATGATCAGGTCGCACTCCGCCAGGCGCTCGAAGTCGTCCTCGAAGTTCCCGGGCGTCACGAGGTCCGCGAACCGCTTCGAGTAGAACAGGGGCGCCGGCTTGAAGTTCAGGGCGGTCTGGACCCCGTTCAGGGCGAAGCGGTTGCGGGCCTTGGGGTCCGCGTCGTCCTTGAGGTCCGGCGGGACGATGTCCAGCAGGAGCACCGGCACCCCGGCATTCGCGAGGTGGGCCGCGATCCCCGAGCCCATCACCCCGGCCCCGAGGACCGCCGCGCGTTCGATTGACCTTGCCATCCGCATCCTCCACGTTGAGAAGGGATTGCCCGGCCCGGTCCTCGCCGGGACCGACCGCGGGCAGTCATCCGGTGGGGGGCACTCCCCCCGAATGACCGTACCCTACCCGTTTGTTCCGGATTTGCAAGCGACCGGACCTTGAGATCGCTCAGCCTTGACGCAATCGGCGCACCGCGTCAGGGTCACGAGCAGCCCGAGGTCGAGCCGCAGTTCTGGCATTTGTAGCAGGACCCGTTGCGCACCATGATGAACCCGCAGACCGAGCAGGGAGGCGCGTCCTCCTGGCCCTGGAAGAGGTCGGTCTGGGCCGGGCCCGGCGCGCGGTCCAGCGTCGTGGCCTCGAGGTCCGGGGTCCCGTTGTGGAGGTCCGGGGCCTCCTCGGGCAAGAACTTGTGCCCGAGCCACCGGAAGATGTAGTCCACGATGCTCTTCGCGTAGCCGATCTGCGGGTTCGACGAGTACCCGGACGGCTCGAACCGCACGTGGCTGAACTTCTCGACCAGGACCCGCAGGGGCACCCCGTACTGGAGCGCGATGGACACGCTCGTGGCGAAGCAGTCCATCAGCCCCGAGATCACGCTCCCCTGCTTGGCCATGGTCACGAAGATCTCGCCCGGGGTCCCGTCGTCGTACATCCCCACGGTGATGTAGCCGTCGAGCCCCGCGATCGAGAACTTGTGCGTGATGGAGCGGCGCTCGTCCGGGAGTTTGCGGCGGACGGGCCACGCCGCCTCCGCCGGCCTCGCGTCGGCGTCCGCGTCCTCGGCCTGGCTGTTCCCCTTCGTCACCACGGGCTGGGCCTTCTTCGACCCGTCCCGGTAGATCGCGACGGCCTTCAGCCCGAGCCGCCATGCGTCCATGTACGTCTTCATCACGTCCTCGACCGTGGAGTCCCCGGGCATGTTCACGGTCTTCGAGATCGCCCCGGACAGGAAGGGCTGCACCGCGGCCATCATCCGGACGTGCCCCTCGACCGAGATCGCCCGCTCGCCCCCCTTCGGCTTGAAGGCGCAATCGAAGACCGGCAGGTGCTCCGGCTTCAGTCCGGGCGCCCCCTCGATCGTGTCCTGCTCCTCGACGTACGCGAGGATGCGCTTGCGGGCCGCCGCGCCGTATCCGAGGCGCTCGAGGGCCCTCGGCACGGTCTGGTTGACGATCTTCATGGTCCCGCCGCCCACCAGGTTCTTGTACTTCACGATCGCGAGTTCCGGCTCGATCCCGGTCGTGTCGCAGTCCATCTTGAAGCCGATGGTCCCGGTCGGGGCCAGAAGCGTCACCTGGGCGTTCCGAAAGCCGTGCGTCTCGCCCAGGGCCACCGCCTCGTCCCAGGCCGCCCGCGCCGCCTCCCACAACGGCTGCGGCACGTGGCGGGACTCGACCCGGGCCAGGGCCGCGCGGTGCTTGCGGATGACCCCGAGCATCGGCTCGCGGTTCTTGTCGTACTCGGCGAACGGCCCCTTCACGCCCGCGATCCGGGCGCTCTGGGCGTACGCCTCGCCCGTCATCGCCGCGGTCACGGCCGCGGCCACGGCCCGCCCCGCGTCGCTGTCGTACGGGAGCCCGAGCCGCATCAGCATCGCCCCCAGGTTCGCGTACCCGAGCCCCAGGGGCCGGAAGGCCTCGGAGTTCCGCCCGATGGCCTCGGTCGGGTAGTGGGCGGGGCTGACGATGATCTCCTGGGCCAGGATGAACGTGCGCACCGCATGGGCGAAGGCCGCGGTGTCGAACGAGTCGTCGTCGCGCAGGAACTTCATCAGGTTCAGGGACGCGAGGTTGCACGCGGAGTCGTCCAGGAACATGAACTCGCTGCACGGGTTCGAGGCGTTGATCCGCCCGGAGTTCGGGCAGGTGTGCCATTCGTTGACGGTCGTGTCGAACTGGATGCCCGGGTCCCCGCACTGGTGGGCCGCCCGGGCGATCTTCTCGAAGACGTCGCGGGCGCGCAGGGTCTCCATGACCTCTCGGGTGGTGATGGCCCGCGTCTTCCATTCGCGGTCCTCCTCGACCGCCTTCATGAAGTCGTCCGACACGCGCACCGAGTGGTTGGCGTTCTGGAAGAAGACCGACTCATAGACCTCCCCGCCGAACGACCCGTCGTAGCCGAGCGCGATCAGGGCGTTGGCCTTGGCCTCCTCGCGCGCCTTGCTCGTGATGAACTCCACGATGTCCGGGTGGTCCACGTTCAGGATCACCATCTTGGCCGCACGCCTCGTCTTGCCGCCGCTCTTGATGACCCCGGCGAAGGCGTCGTACCCGCGCATGAAGGACACGGGACCCGACGCGACGCCGCCGCCGCTCAGCAGTTCCTTGGAGGACCGGAGCGTCGAGAAGTTGGTCCCGGTGCCCGAGCCGTACTTGAAGAGCATCCCTTCGGTCTTGGCCAGGTTGAGGATGCTCTCCATCGTGTCCTCGACGCGGTTGATGAAGCACGCCGAGCACTGGGGGTGCTCCTCGACCCCGACGTTGAACCAGACGGGGCTGTTGAAGGTCCCGTACTGGTGCAGGATCAGGTAGGTCAGTTCGTCGCGGAACGCCTTCGCGTCCTCGGAGGTGGCAAAATAGCCGCCCTCGATCCCCCACCCCATCAGCGTGTCCGTGACCCGCCGGATCATCGCCCGCAGGCTGCGTTCGCGGCCGGGCGTGCCCAGGGTGCCCCGGAAGTACTTGGACGCGATGACGTTCACCGCGGTGGGCGAGTAGAACGACGGGAACTCCAGGTCGTCCTGGCGGAAGACGTCGCGCCCGTCCTCCCCCTTGATCACGGCGCTGCGGGCCTCCCACGTCACCGAGTCGAACGGGTCGGTGACCGGGTCCGTGAGCAGGCGCTCGAAGCGCAGTCCCCGGGTCGCGTGGGCGCGTTTCCCGTTTCCGCCCTTCGGCCCCTTGGTCTCTTCCTTTCCGCCTGCCGGCGAGAACACGGCGTCGAACAGCATCGTTTCGGACATGGGTCGTCTCCCACAAGCATCTGGGCGGGTCTCCCCACCCGCTCCTCCAGCCAACCGAACAAGAACGCCCGGGACCGGGTGCTGGACCCGGCCGCATCCGGACGACCCCGGCCTCCGAGTCCGGGGTCGCCTCGGGAGGCGCTCCCTTTGCAAGGACAGGGTAACCCCGGCTTTCTGGGGCTGTCAAGAAAAAAACACAAGATGTTGTGGTTGGGAACCTTGAACACCACAACATATTAGGATTCCGAGGACTTCCCGGCCGGACTCGACAGGCGGGGGTCCGGCCTCCGGCCCCCGGGATCCGGGGTCGGGCCTCCGGGGTCCGGGGTCGCGGTGGACGTGATTCCGCCGCGAAGCCTCCTTCCCCGCGTCCAACGTGGCCCTGACACTGTCACTGCGCCTGTTCCTGAACCTGCCCCCTGAACCTGTCCCCGGGATCCGGGGTCCGGAGTGGGCCGCCCGCAATCTTTGTCGGGGGGTGCGACTTTCTTGTCAGGGTTTTCCGGGGGCGAGGCCGGGGTCCCGGGGCCGTTCCGAAAGGACGACCCGAATCGTTTCTTGCGTGATTGCAATCTGTTGTCCACCAGGGGACCGCGTGGTCCGGACCTTGCAACCCCCCTCGTCCGTGGGGTTTGGCCCCGGGCCACGGGGTCGAGCTGGGGTCTCGAGCGGCGGGAAGAGGAAGTTGGAAGCGATCTTCGAAGACGAGGCGATGATGCCGCCCCTGGACCTGGAGGATTCGCGACCGGGCGCCGGGACCGAGGACGAGGTCGAGCGCGGCGCGTCCACCAACGCCATCCTCGCGTATCTGAGCCACGTGGGGAAGGACCCGCTCCTGACCCGGGCCGAGGAGCGCGACCTCGCCATCGCGATGGAGGAGGGGACGAGGCGGACGTTCCAGTGCCTGGTCCGGATCCCGTTCTGCCGCGACCTCCTGTTCACGTTCCCGGAACGCCTGACCTCCGGCGAGGTGCCCTTGCAGGACATCTCGACCCTGGAGGAGAGCACCCACGAGGACTGGACCCCCTCCCTGACCGCCGAACTGTGCGACTTCTCGGGGCGGGTCGAGGCCATCGCCCGGCGGTGGCGCCGGGCGGGGGCGGGACGCACCCGGCGGGCCGAGGAGCGCCTTGCCGAGGCCCTGCACCAGTCCTACACGGAGTTCCGCTTCGGGGCGGGCATCGTGCGCGTGGTCGTGAAGACCCTGTGGGCGCAGATGGAACGCCTGTCCCGGCCGAACGGCGGACCCGACCCGGAGGACCGGACCGACACGAACGCCTTCGGCGTCTTCGATTTGGACCGGGGCGTGATCACGGGGGCCGCGTCCGCCCGCACGGCGGAGCGGGTTCTCGGGCTCTCCGGCCGGGAATTGACGAGGGTGGCCGGCGAACTCGCGGAGGCGCAGAAACAGGCGACGGAGGCCCGGTCCCGGATGATCCGGTCCAACCTGCGCCTCGTGGTGTCCATCGCGAAGCACTACATGAACCGTGGGATGCCCCTGCTGGACCTGATCCAGGAAGGGAACATCGGCCTGATGAAGGCGGTGTCCCGGTTCAACTGGCGGCTCGGGCACAAGTTCAGCACCTACGCGACGTGGTGGATCCGCCAGAGCATCAGCCGGTCGCTCGCGGAGCACTCCCGGACCATCCGGGTCCCCGTGCACCTGGTGGAGTGCCTGAGCAAGGTCCAGAGGACGCGGGCGCGGCTCCAGGCCGACCTCGACCGCGAACCCACCCTCGGGGAGGTCGCGCGGGAGGCCGGGTTTACGGTCGAGCAGGTCGAGCGGGCCGAGCGGGTCCTGGTGCGCACGGTCTCGCTCGAAACGCCGCTCGGGGACGACGACGGCGAACTGCGCGACCTGGTCGAGGACCCGAACGCGGAGCACCCCTTCCACGGGGTGGTGACCGCGAGCCTCCACACGTCGGTCCGGCGCCTGCTCGCGGGGCTCACGCCCAAGGAGGAAGCGATCATCCGGCTCCGGTACGGCATCGGGGCCTCGCGGGAGCACACCCTCGAGGAGGTGGGGGCCGCGGTGCACCTGACCCGCGAGCGCGTCCGCCAGATCGAGATGAAGGCCCTGCTTCGCCTGCGCCACCCGGCCCTGAAGAAGGGACTCGCCAGTTACCTGGACGAGTGATCCGGTTCGATCCTCGCCGTCGTGAACGTTTACGAAGCAGGCCAGCCGGTCACACGGCCCCGACGATCAAGGGACCCCCACGATCCGCCTGTTGGGGAGTTGCCACGGCCGCATTGGAGGCAGATTCAGTGGACAGGTTCAGTGACAGGGGACAGTGACAGGGTCAGTGACAGTGTCAGTGTCAGGCGCACGTTGGACGCGGGGACGGGGCGTTGTGGCGGAGCCACGTCCACCGCGACCCCGGGTGCCGGACCCCGGATCCCGGATGCCGGACGCCCGCCACGACCGGCAAGCGTGGGGGCGAAATCGCGGTGGCGGATTTGGGACCCGGGTGCCGATTGACGGTTTCCCGCGGTCCGGGTAAGGTTGGCCCCACTTTCGCGCGGGGAGAGCCGTGGCGGACGAGACCGGGAGCGAGATCAGGCGCCAGAGGATCGAGAAGGCGGACGCGCTCGCGGCCCTCCAGGGCCGGCGCTACCCGAACGACTTCCGCGTGAGCCATTGTGTGGCCGAGGCCGTGGCCCTGGCCGGGGACCAGGACGGCCCCGCGCTCGACCGGGCCGCGATCCGGGTGCGGGTGGCCGGCCGCGTCATGGCGCTGAATTCCTTCGGGAAGTCCACGTTCTTGAGGGTCCGCGACCGCACCGGCACCTTGCAGGCGTACGTCCGGCGCGACCGCGTCGGGGAGGAGACCTACCAGCGCGTCCGCCTGACCGATGTGGGCGACTTCGTGGGCGTGGAGGGGGTCCTCTTCCGCACGCGCACGAACGAACTGACCGTCCAGGCCGAGGACTTTCGCGTCCTGTCCAAGTGCCTGCGGCCCCTGCCCGAGAAGTGGCACGGCCTGAAGGACCGCGAGACCCGCTGCCGGATGCGGTACGTGGACCTCGTGATGAACGAGGAGTCCCGCCGCATCTTCGAGGCGCGGACCCGGATCATCCAGTACCTGCGGCGATTCCTGGACGAGCGGGGCTTCCTGGAGGTCGAGACCCCGATGATGCACCCGGTCCTCGGGGGGGCGAACGCGCGGCCCTTCGTGACCCACCACAACGCCCTGGACATGGACCTCTACCTGAGGATCGCCCCGGAACTGTACCTCAAGCGCCTGGTCGTCGGAGGGTTCGAGCGGGTCTATGAGGTCAACCGCAACTTCCGCAACGAGGGGGTCTCGACGCGCCACAACCCCGAGTTCACGATGCTCGAGTTCTACTGGGCGTATGCGACCTACGAGGACCTGATGGACCTGTCCGAGACCCTGTTCCGCGGGCTCGCGAGGGACGTCTGCGGGCGCGAGGCCGTGGAGTTCGCGGGCCGGACGATTGACTTCGGCCGGCCGTTCTGCCGGCTGACGGTGTGCGAGGCGCTTCAGGAATATTGCGGGGCGCGCGAGGAGGCGTTCCACGACCCCGAGGCGGCGCGGGCATTCGCCCTGGGCCAGGGGGTGCCGGAGGACGAGGTCGCCGCAATCCTGGCGAAGCACGGGCGGGCACGGGACGGGGACCCCGTGGCGCGGCGCGACGCGGCGCTCGAGGTCTGCATGGCCGTGTTCGAGGACCGGGTGGAGGACCGCCTGGTGCAGCCGACGTTCGTGACGCGCTACCCGGCCGTGGTGTCACCGCTGGCGCGGCGCAGCGACGACGACCCGACCCTGGTGGACCGGTTCGAACTGATGATCGCCGGCGGCGAGGTCGCGAACGCCTTCAGCGAGCTGAACGACCCCGCGGACCAGGAGGAGCGGTTCCGCGAGCAGGTCCGGGCCAAGGCCGCCGGGGACGCGGAGGCGATGGAGTACGACGAGGATTACGTCCGCGCGCTGGAGTACGGGCTTCCCCCGACGGCCGGCGAGGGGATCGGGATTGACCGCCTGACGATGATCCTGACGGGGCAGGAGAACATCCGCGACGTGATCCTCTTCCCCCTGATGAGGCCCCTCTGAACCACGAACCTTGACGCGGTGGGAGGCCCTTCCGATGGACGTCCAGGGATTCCTGGTCCCTGTCCTGGAACTGGCGGGGGTCCTCGCCGCCGCGGTCCTGCTGGTGTCGGGGCTCGTCGGGGCGTTCGTCCTCGCCCTGCGGAGCGGGGTGGGCCGGGGGATGCTGCGTTCGTACCGGTGGCTTCTGGCCCTGCGCATCCTCGTGGGCTATCGGCGGGAGGGGGGCGGGGTCGCGGCGCGGCTCCTCCCGGTGTCGAGCCAGAACTTCATCGCGATGGTCGGCACCGCCATCGGGGTGTGGGCCCTGATCGTGGTCCTGTCGGTCATGGGCGGGTTCGAGGCGGACCTGAAGGGGAAGATCGTGCGGCAAAGCCCCCACGTCGAGGTGCTCGCGGGCGCGGTGGGGGAGGGTGGGTCGGCCGAGCCGGTCGGCCCGGGGGTCGAGGAACGGTTGCGGGCCGTGCGGCACGTGGTCGCGGCCGAGGCGTACGTCGTCGGCGAGGCCATGGTCACGTCGTCGGTGAACATGGGCCCGGGGATGACCCTGGTCGGCGTGCGGCCGGGCGGGGGCCTCGAGGAACGGTGGCTCGCGCCGGTCTCGGACCCGATCGCGGTGGCGTCGCTGCACGCGCCGGTCCTCGCCATGGCGGACCGGGAGATGGGGTTTTCGACCCGCGAGGGGCGGGCGACGGGGGGCGGTGGGTCGGCCGAGCCGATCGAGGGGAAGGCTGCGGTCGCCGAGGAACCGGCCGAGGAGGTGATGCCCCCGCTGCCCGCGACCCTCGGCGACCGGAGGGGCCGGGTCGTGCCCGGGATCGTCCTGGGCGAGGAACTCGCGCGCAGCCTGTCGGTCGCGACCGGGGACACGGTCCGCGTCGTGGTCCCGGACGGCGACGTCGGGCCGATGGGGCTGCGCCCGCGCATCCGGACCTTCCGGGTGGCGGGGACCTTCATGAGCGGGCTGTACGAATACGACCTCAGGACCGCGTTCCTGACCCTCGATGCGGCCGAGGACCTGCTCCAGACCGACCGGCCGAACCGCATCGGGGTCCTGCTCGACGACGTGGACCACCTGGACGAGGCCGCGGCGGACGTGCGGGCCGTCGTGGGACCGGCCGCGGAGGTGCGCACCGTGGCCCGGACGCACCGGGCCCTGTTCTCGGCGCTCAAGGTCGAGAAGGTGGCGATGTTCCTCGTGTTGGGGTTCGTCATCCTCGTCGCGGCGTTCAACATCTTCGGGTCGCTCGTCCTGATCACGCTCGAAAAGACACGCGACATCGCGGTGATCCGGTGCCTCGGGGCCACGCGGCGGGGCGTGCGCGCGGTGTTCCTGATCCTCGGAGGGGTCATCGGGGCCGTGGGGACCTCGGCGGGGCTCGTCCTCGGGCTCGGCGCGTGCGGGTACATCCGGTGGACGGGCATCCGGCTCCCGTCGGAGTACTACCTGAGGACCCTGCCGGTCGAGGTGCGGGCGGACGAGGTGGCCCTCGTGGTGCTGGCCGCCCTCGGGGCGGCCCTGGTCGCGACCCTGTACCCGGCCGGGATGGCCGCGAGACTCTCCCCGGCGGACGGCCTGAGGAACGACTGATGGCGGTGGAAACGCTCCTTCAGGCTTGTGGTCTGGTCCGGACCTTCCGGCACGGGGGCCGGGTCATCGAGGTCCTGCGCGGACTGGACCTGGACGTGGCGCCGGCCGATCGGGTGGCGATCACCGGCAAGTCCGGGGTCGGGAAGAGCACGCTCCTGCACATCCTGGGCACCCTCGACCGGCCCGACGCGGGCCGCGTCGCGTTCGAGGGCCGCGACGTCTTCGCGATGGGGGAGCGGGAGGTCGCGGCCTTCCGCAACCGGCACATCGGGTTCGTGTTCCAGTTCCACCACCTGCTGCCGGAGTTCTCGGCATTGGAAAACGTGATGATCCCGGCGATAATCGCCGGGATTTCGCGCCGGGAGGCGGCGGAGAGCGGCATGGAACTCCTGGAAACCATGGGACTTTCCGGACGGGCCTCGCACCGCCCGGCGGAGATGTCCGGCGGGGAGCAGCAGCGGGTGGCTCTGGCCCGCGCGATGGTCATGCGGCCGCGGGTGATCCTGGCGGACGAGCCGACCGGGAACCTGGACGAGGCGACGAGCGAGGAGGTCCACCGGGCGATGGACGACCTCAACGGGCGGTTCGGGGTGGCGCTCGTGGTCGCGACGCACAACCCGGGCCTGGCGGGGCGGATGGGGCGGGTCTTGCGGCTCGAGGGCGGGGTGTTGCACGAGGTCGAGGCCGCGGGGTAGCGGGGGCACGGTCGTCGTGGGACGGTGAATGGGGCGCGCGCGGACACTCGCGGGGCTCGTGGCGGCGGCGGGCGTCGCCCTGTGCGGGCCGGCCCGCGGCCAGGAAGCCCCGGGGACCCCGGAGACCCCGCCCGAGGCCGCGGCGCAACCCTCGCAGGCGGAGGAGGTCCGCGCCCCGGAGGGACCCGTGGTGCAGGCCGTGCGTTTCGAGGGGCTCCAGCGCTTCGATCTGGAGACCGCGCGTCGCACGGTGGGGAGCCGGGAGGGCGAGCCGCTGGACCGCGCGCAGGTGTCGCGGGACCTCCAGGCCCTGTATCGGACCGGGGCGTTCCAGGACGTCACGGCCCTGTCACGGCCCGCGCGGGAGGGGGTCGTGCTGGTCTTCCGGGTCCTGGAGCACCCCGCCGTGGACCGGGTCCTGCTGGTCGGAAACGAGGAGGTCGGCGAGGACGACCTCAAGAAGAAGATCACGGTGAGGTCCGCCGCCATCCTGGACCTGAGGCAGGTCGAGCGCACGGTCGAGGCCCTGCGCGACCACTACGTGGGCGAGGGGTACTTCCTGGCCGAGGTGGACTACGAGTTGCGCCGGAAGGAAGGCAACCTCGTGGACGTGGTCTTCGTGGTGCGGGAGCACGCGAAGGTCAAGGTGTCGCGCATCGAGTTCGTGGGGAACGAGCACGTCCCCGCCGACGAGATCAAGGCCGTGATGCAGACCCGCGAGGGGTCCCTGTTCGGGTTCTTGACCGGGCAGGGGATGTTCTCGCCGACCCTGTTCGAGGCCGATGTCCAGAACATCCAGTATTTTTACAACACGAAGGGATACGCGGAGGTCCGGGTGGACCCGCCCGTGGTCATGCTGTCGCGCGACCGGCGCTTCATCGCGATCAGCATCACGGTGCATGAGGGGCCCCAGTACACCGTCGGGAAGGTGGACATCGAGGGCGACCCCCTCCTCCCCAAGGAGGAGTTGATGGGGAGGCTCTCCCTGCGCACCGGGGACGTCTTCAACCTCCTGAACGCGCAGGCGGACGCGCGGATGCTCGCGGACATGGCCAAGGACCAGGGATACGCCTTCGCCACGGTGTCGAACCTCCCGGTTTTCCACCGGGAGCAGCGGGTGCTGGATTTCACCTACCTGGTCCAGAAGGGCGAGAAGGCGCGCTTCGGACGCATCGAGGTCGTGGGGAACGAGCAGACCCGCGACTGGACCATCCGGCGGGAACTGCGCTTCTACGAGGGCGACTGGTACAGCGAGACGAGCCAGCGCGAGAGCGAGGCCCGCATCCGGCGGCTCGGGTTCTTCGAGAAGGTCGAGATCAAGCCGAAGCCGGGCCGGGAGCCGGGCGAGGTGGACGTCACGGTCGAGGTGAAGGAGCGGCGGACCGGGGCGTTCTCGGTGGGGGCGGGGGTGTCCTCGGTCGAGAACTTCATGTTCCAGGCCCAGATCGCGAAGCAGAACTTCATGGGACGCGGGCAGACGCTGTCGGTGCAGGCGATCTTCTCGTCCCTGAGGACGATCTACCAGTTGTCCTTCGACGAACCGTACCTGTTCGACACGAACTGGACGTTTGGCCTTGAGTTATATAACTACGAATATTTGTATTACAACTTCACGAAGAAGACGCGCGGGGTGGGGGTGACGCTCGGGCGGCGGATCACGGACGAGTTCGGCGTGTCCACGACCTACCGGGTCGAGGGCGTGGACGTGTCCTCCGGCGGGCAGCGGGACGTGACGGACATCCCGGTCGCGCACCTGTACGACAAGGGGGTCCTGAGCAGCCTGACCGCCACGGCCTGGTACGACTCGCTGGACGACCGGATGTTCCCGACGCGGGGGAACTTCTCGAGCCTGAGCCTGGAGTGGGCGAGCAGCGAGATCGGCAGCCACTTCGAGTACCTGCGCTTCCTGGCCCGGTCCCGCCAGTACTTCCCCTTCGTCCTGGGGAGCGTGCTGAAGGTCGCGGGGACCTACGGGTACATCGGCAACCCCAAGGGGGGCGGGGTCCCGCTCGGGGAGCGGTTCTACGTCGGGGGCATCTTCACGGTGCGCGGGTTCGAGCGGTTCTCGCTGGGGCCGCGGCTGTCCGTCGGCGCGGCCCGCGACCCGGGGGCCTCCCTGATGCCCTTCACCATCGGGGGGAACAAGGAGTTGTACTTCAACGCGGAGGTCGAGTTCCCGATCTTCATGCCGGTGGGGATCCGGGGCGTGGTCTTCTTCGACGCGGGGAACGCCTTCGATGACCACGAGCAGGTGGACCCGATGAAACTGCGGACGTCGGTGGGCTTCGGCATCCGCTGGTGGTCCCCGATGGGCCCCTTGCGGTTCGAGTGGGGCTTCCCGCTGCGGCCCCGGTCCGGGGAGCCTCCGATGGTGTTCGAGTTCACGATCGGAGCGTTCTAGGGTGGAAATTTTCGTCACAAACGACGACGGGGTCCTCGCGCGGGGGCTTCGGGTCCTCGCGGAGGTCGCGGCGGAGTTCGGGCGGGTGACGGTGGTCGCCCCGGAGGTCGAGCGCAGCGGCGTCTCGCACGCGATCACCCTGTCCGAGCCCTTGCGCCTGCGCGAGGTCGGGCCGGGCCTGGGTCTTGAGCGGACAGATATTCAATGGTATGCCTTGTCCGGCACCCCCGCCGACTGCGTGTTCATCGGGCTGCACCACGTCCTGGGCCGCAAGCCGGACCTGGTCCTGTCCGGCGTCAATCGCGGGCCCAACCTCGGGTACGACGTCCTGTATTCCGGGACCGTGGGCGGCGCCATGGAGGGGGTGATCCAGGGGGTGCCGGCCGTGGCCTTCTCGCTCGTGTGCACCGGGGCCTACCCCTTCGACGCGATGCGGCCGCACCTGCGGGCCGTGCTGGCCGAGGTGGCGGCGCGCGGGCTGCCGGAGCAGACCCTCCTGAACGTCAACCTGCCGTCGCCGGACCTGGCCCCGTTCCGGGGGTTCAAGGTCACGCGGATCGGGCGCCGGTACTACTCGAACGACATCGTGGTCCGCACGGACCCGCGCGGCGGGGAGTACCTGTGGATCGGGGGGACCCGGGTGACCATGGAGGACGACCCGGAGTCGGACTGCGGGGCGGTCAAGGCGGGGTGGGTGTCGCTGACCCCCCTCGCGCCGGACGTGATGGCGGGGGACGCGCTGGCGGGTCTGCGGCGGTTCGAGGCACTGGCGCCGGTCGAGGCGCCCGCGCGCGCGGGGCGGATCCGGGCCTTGTGAGGGGGAGTCATGGACGCGAGGGAACGACTGCGGGTGGACGTGGAGGCCGCGGTCCGGAACATCCCGGACTTCCCGAAGCCGGGGATCCTGTTCCGGGACATCACGACGGTTCTGCGCGACGGGGCCCTGTTCGGGCGGGTGTGCGGGCACTTCGCGGACCTCGTGCGCGGGGCGGGGTGCGACTGCGTGGCGGGCGTCGAGTCGCGGGGGTTCGTGTTCGCGGCCCCGGTCGCGGCGGCCCTGGGCCTGCCGCTCGCGCTGATCCGCAAGCCCGGGAAACTGCCGTGGCGGGTGCGGCGCGAGTCCTACGCGCTCGAGTACGGGACCGACACGATCGAGATGCACGAGGATGCGGTGCGCCCGGGCGAGCGCGTGGCCCTGGTGGACGACCTGCTCGCCACGGGCGGGACCGCCGCGGCCGCGGCGCGCCTGATCCGGGGGCTCGGGGCCGAGGTCGCCCTGGTCGCCTTCCTGATCGAGTTGCGCGACTTGCGCGGACGCGACCGCCTGCCGGGACTGCCGGTGGACGCCCTGGTCGCGTACTGACGCCGCGGCAAGTCTCCCGCGCGCGCGAGGCTCAGGGGGCCGCGGGCGCCGCGGGACCGGGTGAGGGACGTTCCTTTCCCACGAAGAGGACCTCGAAGACGCTCTCGGGGCCGATGGGGCTCAGCCGGATGTCCGGGAGGCGGAGGATGACGAAGTCTGGAGCGACCGTGAGCGCCGTCTTCTTGCGCATGTTCGCGATGGCCGACCGCGAGATTTCGAACAGCGACGTCTTTTCGGAACCAGGAGACCCGGCGAACTTCTTGGCCTCCTTCATGGCGATGCGTTCGGCATGGACCCGCATCGCCGGCATCTGGTGGAGGCGGAGCGGCGGGGTCACGCGGGTGTCCTTCCCGACCGGGACCGCGACCGACCACCGGGGCTTCGGGGTCCGGTGAAACGGCTCCCAGTACACGAGGACCGGGGCCGCCGCGGTGAAGACCTTCTGTTCGAAGAGTCGTTCGTAGAGTTGCTGGACCAATCCATCGAACGCTTCCTCCGGACCACCGCCCTCCTCCAGATCGAGAACGGCCAGTGTCACAGGAGGGATGTCGATCGGGTTGTGGACCTCCTCCGGGACCGCCAGCAGCCGCTGTGTCTGGACCCGAAGTATCACGTGCTTCTTCACAGGAAGGTCCCAGAACGACGCCAGCCTCGTGAGCATCTCCTCGACGAGCCGGGCCTTCCCTCCGGCCGGAGGCGCGGGAGGGGGTGGTGGAGCCGGCTCCGCCCGTGGTGGCGCGGGCGGCGAAGGTCCCCCGGGTTCGGCCGCCGGCGCCGGGGCGGACGACTCCGCTTCCGCCGCCGGGGGAGCCTGCTCGGTCTTCTTCCCACAGGTGCCGCACCCCAAGACCCCGGTCGCGAGCAGGATCGCCGTCACGTTCGCAACGACCACGATTCGCATGAGGAACGCCTCGCCATGTCCCGGGGATCCATGATGCCAGGAATGCGAGCGGCGATCAACCTCACGATCCGCCGCGGCGACATCGGCAGCACGACGGAACACGGCGATCGGTCGCGGTCTCGTGCCGGCCGCGACTGGGGCCCCGTCTTCCCGCGCAGGGAGCGAAGCGACCGAGCGGGAGAGGACGTGCC